>DASZNX010000360.1:0-2760 GCA_035551075.1 Gemmatimonadales bacterium
CACGGCTGCTTGGAGATCGATCTCAGGGTCCCGCGGCGAGGCGCTTGGCTCATTCGAGGGTTCGAGCCGTATTGCTGTCCGGCGATCACCCCGGAGCCGCATCAGCGCCGTCCGGGCAGTGATCCGTCTCAGCCACGCGTCGAGCCTGCCCCGTTCCTCATAGCGCTCGAGCTTCTCGGGCAGACCGACGAATACGTCGTGGACGACGTCCTCAGCGTCCTCCCTAGTGCCGGTCAGCCGGTAGGCGAGTCGAAACAGCGCGCGCCCGTAGCGACCGTATAGGTCCGCTATGACCTCGGCGCTGCCCGTACCCTCAGGCGGCGACGGCTCCAAGGGGATCGCCATGCACTACGAATACCAATGCCTTAGACCGGCGAAACGTTACTTCTTCTCCAGATTGGAGAGCCTGCCCCGAGCGAAGCGAGGGGTACATAGTGCTGGGCAGTGGTTTTTGGGAGGCAAGTTCTTTATTTTCAAGCGTTCACACGTCTGGCAGTCGCCCAGGCGGAAGGGCCAAATCATCAGGCGGCGCTTGCGGGCCTCGGCATCGGGCCGGGGTAGCATGCACGGCGCGCCAGGGTGAAACGGCGATCCTCCCCAGCAGCCTGCCAGCCTTACTTACGGCGACACACGCCTTTCTTCAGAGCCCGGCGCGGCAGATGAGCGTCGTTCACTTCCCCGACACAGGGAACGTGCTGCGAGCTTGCCCACCGCCAGGGCAGGAACAGAGTTCGTTATGAACGGTCAGCAGCAACACAGTCATTTAACCCGCCCGGTCCACAAAGAACCACCCGCCCACGCACCCAATGCAGCGTTGATGATCGACTTCGACAATGTGACGATGGCGATCCGATCCGATCTGCAGACGGAGCTGAAGCGGTTATTGCAATCCGAAATCATTCGCGGGAAGGTCGCGGTGCAGCGCGCGTACGCCGATTGGCGCCGCTATCCCCAGTACATCGTCCCCCTCTCCGAATCCTCCATCGACCTGATCTTCGCGCCCGCGCACGGCGCCAACAAGAAAAACGCGACCGACATCCGGCTCGCGATCGATGCGCTCGAGCTCGTGTTCACCCGGCCCGAGATCGGCACGTTCATTCTGTTGTCGGGCGACTCCGACTTCTCCTCGCTCGTGCTCAAGCTGAAGGAGTACGGCAAGTATGTGATCGGCGTCGGCATCAGGGAATCGTCGAGCGATCTGCTCATCCAGAATTGCGACGAGTACTACTCCTACAACGAGCTCGCTGGCTTCACCAAAGCGAGCGACGTCGAGTACGTGAAGCGCGATCCGTGGGAGCTCGTCGTCGAGGCCGTGAAGCAGATGACGGCCCACAACGACGTCATGCGCTCCGACCGGCTGAAGCAGGTCATGCAGGAGATCGATCCCAACTTCGACGAGAAGGACGCGGGGTTCTCGCGCTTCAGCAAATTCGTGATCGAAGCCGCGCGTCGCGGCTTGATCACGCTCACGCGCCTGGACAACGGCCAATACGAAATCGCCCTGGGACCGCAGGTCGAAGGCGCTCCCGCGCAACCAGCGCTCGCCGCCATTGCAGAGTCGAACGAGCGCGCGCGTGCTGACCGGTCAGGCGGCGGTGGAGGCAGCGGTCGCCGCGGTGGCCGGGGTCGAGGCCGCGGCTCGCGGCCCGAGCGCGAAGAGCCGGCGCCCCCCCCCGTGCCGGCTGCCGAGGCGGCCGAGCCGGCGACGCCCGAACCGAGCGAAGCACCAGCTGCGAAATCGGGATTTTCATTTGGTGACGCGTTTGGCCGTCTGCGAGAGGCTGTAGGCAGGATCGGCATGGATGAGGAAGAGGAGGGAGCCCAGCCGGAACCGGCTGAATCCGCAGAGGCGGAGGTGCCGCGTCCCGTGTTCGAGGCCCCTGCGGCGCCTGAGCAGGAAGAAGAAGACGACATTCCGATGCCGGCCTCGTCGGCGCCGCCGCCACCATACAGCCAGCAAACTCAAGCGCCTGGATTCTCCGCACGCAGCCGGGGCGGACGCTTCCGCCGGGGATCGCGCGGAGGTCGACCCGGTCAGCCAGTCCCCGAGATTCCGAAGATCGGCGTCGTAGAAGTAGATCCGAATTTCCGCCCACGCGTCGAAACGGGGCCGTCCACCACGGCGCCGAAACCGCCAATGATCGGCGGGTCGCAAGCCTCCTCGAACGGCCAGCCGGAGCGCAGTGAGCGTCACGAGCGTGGTGGCCGCGGCGGCCGTGGTCGCGGCAGAGGCGGCCGTGAACGAGCCGAGAACGGCGAGCACGGCGAGCGTGGCCGCGGCAGGAGAGGGGGTCGCGGTGGACGCGGCCGGGGGCCGCGTCGATTCGAAGCGGAGTCGACCGAGCCGGTGAATCAGACCGCGAGCGTATCGGCTGAGCCCCCTCGGCAACCTTCAGAACCTCCGGCTCTACAGCCTCCAGCTCCACAAGCTCCGGCGGAGCCCGCGGACACCGGCGAGTCCTTTTGGTCGAAGGTGAAACGGGGCCTCACCGGCGCTTGACGCGTAACGCCGCCGTTGCCGCGAACTTCTACGCGCGACCCACTGAACAGGTCGCGCGTGGACTATTGGGGCGAATTCTCGTGAGCGATATCGGCGGGCGGCGCCGGCAGACGGCCGGCCGCATCGTCGAAGTCGAGGCGTACGTCGGCCCGCACGATCCCGCCTGCCATGCGTACGGCCACCGGCGCACGGCGCGAACGGAGCCGCTGTACGGACCGCCGGGCACTGCCTATGTCTACTTCACATACGGCATGCATTGG
>DASZNX010000361.1:0-28041 GCA_035551075.1 Gemmatimonadales bacterium
GATCAGCATGTTTTTGTCAGCGTAGAAGAGCGCGCGATCCTTACCGATCAGCGGCCCGGCGGTGTCGTTGGTATACGATGGACTGACATAGAGCGGATCGCAGGCCGCCCATCCGCGGCGCACCGGCTCGGCGACATCGCCGGGTGCGAGCAGCGACAATCGGAACCGAAGGATCGTGGGACCACTCTGCGATGCGGCATAGTTCGTGTGCCAGTAATTGTTCATCGCGTACGCGAACAGCGTCCCATCCGGCACGATGCTCCGGCGCCACGCACCGCGGAACAGATCGTTCAACGTGAACAGCGGTGTGTCCGGGGCGCTCCAGAGTACGCCGTCGGATCCTTCCCGTATCCACACCCAGTGCGTATGGCAGTACCAGTCGCGGCAACTGCCGGGCTGTTGATCGCGCTCGACCGTCATGCGCCCCAGCGGCACCTCGATGTCGACGGTGGGCTTCAGGAAGGCAAATGGGAAGGCAACGTAGAGCGCTTCTTTGGCCAGTGTCGGGGTTTTCGCGATGCGATTTTCGATGTCGACCCACGGCAGCTCGTCATACAGCGTGACCGTGGACATGAGGGAGGTGAGTCCGTCGAGCGAACGCTCGGTCACGAGCCGCGCGCCAAGGCCGGGCAGCTTCTCGCGACGCGTGCGGACGAGCTTTGCCTGCCTGACATCGAGCTGGGGAGGATTCTTGAGATCGTCGCGATTGCCGGTGGTCCACAGCGCGCTGCGCTCGCCGCCGCGAACGTAGACGAGCTGATTCAGTCCGGACCAGTCGGACGGTTTGACGCGCTCTTTGCCGTCAGGACCCGCGAGCGAGCGAATCGCGCCGCTGCCGGGGTCGAGCTGGATCTTGAAGCCGCCGGCACTCGCATCGAGTGCTTCGCCGTCCGATGTGGGCGCGCGAGGCTCACGATCGGATTCAGTGGCCGCCACGTATCCAAGAGGCGGCACATCGCGGAAGAGGACGAGCGCATCGCCGTCCTCGAGATCGACGGATGGGAGATCTCGTCCTTCCAGCGAGAGCGTCTTCCCGGCACCACCGGGCACTCGCGCGACGTCGGTGCGCTCCCACGAACCCGCATTGAACACAATGCGACCGCGGCCGGCGCGGCTTGCGTGGCCGAGGCGCAAGAGGCCATCGTCCAACTGATCGCGCGCCGCGGCGGCACCCGCGTCGATGAAGCGCCGCTTGTACTCCCATTGCGCGATCGTCTGCCGTGACGTGGGTTCGGACACGCTGACGTCCGCGCCCCAGGTATGCTCTCCAAAGAGCAGGAGCTCGCGCCACATGGAGCCGCGCTCGCTCGCGCGCGCCCGGCGCCGGTCGGCGGCATCCTGGTCGTGTGGCTCGATGCGATCATCCCACAGGCTCACGATCTCGGCGGCGCGCGCGCGAAGCTGGGCGGCGCGAAACGTCGCCAACTCCGCCGCGGTCGAGGCCGCGCCGTCTTCCCAGTACATGCCCGTATCGCCGCGCTGCACGGGAATGCGCGGTCCAAAGCGCCGTTCGACATCGCGAAAAAAATCCTCCGCTCGGGCCGCGATGATGCGCGGGAAGACATAGCGGCGGCTGAACTCCTGGAGGTTCGCGACCATCGCTTCCTTCATGAGCGCATTGTCGTGCCAGTCCGCGCCGTAAAGCAATGCGGTGTCGTACGGCCAGTTTTGCGCCAGCAAAGCGGGCTGATTGAGCAACCACTCCGACAGCCGATGCGCCATCTCTTCCGGACCGATATCGAACCCGAAGCGAGTGCCGTCGCCGTAGTGATGCGCCCGCCAATGCAGCACACGACTGCCGTCGGGACCCTCCCAGTAGTAGAGCTGCGGATAGACCGTGCCTTCGATGCTGGAGGTCGATGGCAGCAGGGGGACCGCGCGTTCGGGATTGGGGCCGCTCGCGAGGTACTTCACGCCGCTCGCCGCGAGCAGCATGGGAAACGTCCAGGCTTGCCCCGGCACGTCGGTGAGCTGCGCCGTTGTGAACGTGAGCCCCCGCTCCCGCGCCAGTTTGCCGGCCGGCCAGACGAGGCGCGCGAATGTCTCGTGGTCGAGCAGACCGGTGAGCATGTTCGCGAACAGCACGTGCCAGGCGATCTTGCCGTCGCGAATCGCCTGGAGCAGCGCGTCACCGGTTTCCGTCGAGCGGTTCTCGAGAAACGACAGCACCTGCAGCGTGCACTCCGCGCTGAATCGAAAATCGCGGTTCGTCGCGAGCCGCGCGAGCGCCGCGTCGAGATTTTTGCGATGAATCTCGAGCGTTTTCTCCTGGAGATCGGTGTAGCCCACGTCGGTGTGAATCGACGTCAGCCAATACAGCGTCCACCGTTTGGGCGGCGTGAGTCGCAGACGCCGCCGGGCAACGCGATCTTTGCCGACCTCGACGTCCACTTGAAAATCGGACGGCTCGGATAACGGCACCCACAGCTCGCCGCCCAGCGTCGTGCCCTCGGCGGACGGCAGCAGTCCGGCGGTGCCGACGAGCGCGCCACGACGATCGGTAACGCGCGCGCGCGCCGCGGGAGCCGCGAGGCCCGCGACCGTGACGCGCACCATGTTCCGGCGTCCATCGGGTTGTTGGAACAACGCGGTCGGCCGTACCTCGATCGCCGGCTGTTGTTGCGACTCGTGATGGATGCGCCGCAGCGCGGGAAGTGTCGCGAGCCAACTGAGAAAGGTGCGACGGTCGGAAGAGACCATGATTGCTATAACTTAGCGATGCTTGACTGTGCAGGTCCCGTATGTACGTTTCGCCGTTCCTCCCACTGGCCCTCAACAGGAGAAAGCATGAAGCGCATCGCACTGGTCATGGCGCTCGTGGTCATGGCCGCTGGCGCGTGCAAGAAGGCGCAGAGCAATGCCGCCGATAGCACGCGTGCCGATTCGATGAGAATGGCGGACTCGATGAAGATGGCGCCTGCCGACACGATGAAAATGATGGACACGACAAAGGCGCATCGCGACACGATGAAGGCCCCCGCCGCCAAGCCGCCGGCCACGAAGCCCAAGACGCGCAAGCCGTAGCAGCGAGAAGGTATCGCTCGCAATCAAGCCCGGGCGCCGCCCGGGCTTTTGATTGGATAGCCTAAACCGCTACGCGCAGTTTCCACGCCACCGTTCGCTTGATCGCCGTCCGAGTATCGAATGACGGTGTCCATCCCAGCTCGTCACGAATCCGATCGGTCGAGTAGGGATTCTCCCCGAGAATGAAAGACAGTGCGGCGTTGCCCAGCGCGCTGTAGCGACCCGGCGACACGAGGCTCCGCAGACCGCGCCAGGCGAGCACCCCGAATCGTATGAATCCCACGGGAATGCGGAGGCGCAAGGGACGCAGGCCCAATGCGTCCGCAAACGTCGCGAAGAACTCGCGCTGCGTCAGCAGCGGCTCGGCGTCGCGCGTGACATGGTAGGCGCGGAACCCTCGCCGCGGTGCTCCATCGAGCGCGGCAACGATCGCCGACGCGACGTTGCCCGCGTAGACGCAAGACAGGTGATTCGTTCCCGGGCCAATTTGCGGCAGGATCCCGCGCCTGAGATTCGCGATGAGACGCTCGGTGAAGAGTTTGTCTCGCTCGCCGTAAATAACGTTCGGCCGGATGGCGATGACTGAGAGTTGGCGGTTTACCGCCTCGCGCCGGATCAGCTCCTCGGCGGCGCGCTTCGAGCGCGCGTAGAAGTCGCGATCAGGCAGCGGCTGGAAGGAGAAATCTTCTGAAACTCCAACCTGTTTCATCGCCCGCCCATAGACCGCAACGCTGGAGACGTGCACGAGAGGAATCCGCTCGCGCTCTGCTGCCTCGAGCGCGAGACGCGTGCCGCCCACATTCACGCGTACAAAATCGTCGTAGGAATCGGGCGATGCCACGAGGGCGGCGGCATGTACGATTGCGCGCACGCCCCCCCCTCGCGTCGCGCGCTGCCACGGCGCGGGGTCGGTGACATCTCCCACGACGGGCTCGGCGCCGAAGGCCTCCACGATCGCGCGCGAGCTGGGTCGCACCAGCGCCCGCGCCGGGATGTCGCGGGCCCGCAGCGCCTCGAGCACGTGCGTACCCACGAGGCCACCGCCTCCGGTGACGAGAACCGTCACGCGGGCGCGACGCGGGGCGCGTTGAAGGGGAGGGCAACGATACGCGCTTCGCGTCCGGCCGCGCGGACGACGGCGCCGATCGGCACCTCACGCCGGACCATCGCGAGTCCGATCCAGCGACCCAGCAACGAGCCGCCGCCGTCGGGCAGCCAGGCGATACTCGTCACGCGGCCCACATCTTTCTCATCGAGGGTCACCGCGCTCCACCCGCTGGCGGGAGCGGCGGGAGGATCGGTCTCGAACTGGAGACCGCGCAGTTGGCGATTGGCGTGTCCTCGGAAATGCAGCCGGCTGACCGTTTCCTGTCCGGTGTAGCAGCCTTTGGTATAGGAAACGCCGCCGATTTCGTCGAACCGCACTTCCTGCGGAATCGTCTTCTCGTCGACTTCTGAGGCGAGGCGGGGCCACCCAGCCAGAATGCGCGCCAGTTCGAGCGCCGCGGGGGTCGCGTTGTGTGCTCCAGCAGTCGTGATGCGTTGCCGCACCGCATCACGCTGATTGGCGGCCAGCGTAATCTGAAAAACAAAAGACGCGTGATCTCCCGTTCGAGCGATTTCGACCGGGACGCCCGCCACTGTGGTTACCACCGCGCGATTCGCGCTCGGGGCGGCCCCGGCCAGGCCGGCGGCGCCGAGCACGGCGACAGCGTGGTCGCCTGCCACCCGCAGCACCGCCGTCTCCGTCGTGCGGTCTGTCGACCGTGCCAACCGCGGCGGGACCGACCGTTGCAGGATCGCGAGCGCGCGTTCGCGGCCTTCGGCCGGCACGGTAAACCGCACGCGCGATCCCAATCGTGCCGCCCAGCCGTCCACCACAATCATGCCCTTGGGTGTGAGCAACGCGCCGTAAACAAAAGCGCCGTCGCCCGGCTTCTCGATGTCGTTCGTCAGCAGACCCTGGAAGCAGGTCACGGCGCCGCCGTTTCCGCTCCCCCCGCTCCCCCCGCTCCCCCCGCTCCCCGCGGTGGCGGCGCTCTCCAGATCGATGACGCCCACGTCCGCGGGCGCTACAATCGCGCCCGCGCGGAGCTGATCGACGACTTCGGCGGGCACCGCTTCGGGTTCGAGCCGCGTGACGGTGGGTGGTGGCGCGGTGGGGTAGAGCTCGCTCATAACGTCGCCAGCTCTTTCGCGCCGTGACCGGATAACGAATCCCAGACGAGAGACGCTCCACGCTGCCGCAATGTCTCCGCGGGATGACTGGTCGTCAGCATCACGCACGGCATGCCCGCTGCGCGCGCAGCCGCGAGTCCGGGAAGCGAATCTTCGATGACCACACACGCGCTCGCGGCAATCCGGCGCTTGCGGTTGAACGCCGTCAGTGCCGCGAGGTACGCGGCCGGATCGGGTTTACAGCGCGGCACGTCACCGGCCGCGATGATGATCTCGAACCGGTCCGCGATCGGCGTGCGGCCGAGGACGAGATCGATCTCACCGCGCAGCGCGCCGGATACGATGCCCAGCCGGTACTGTTGGCCGGCGTCACGCACGAACTCCGCCGCCCCCGACACCATCGTGAGCGACCGCTCGATGAGCTGCTGATAGATCCGGGATTTCGCCTCGATCAACCGGTTGAGCAGATCGCTGGTCAACGTGCGGTGCGCGCGCCGATAGGCCTCCACGAATCCGGTGCGGTCGTCGAGTCCCAAGTAGTCGGCGTAGTATTGCTCCCGCGACATCATGACGCCCTCGGCCGCGAGCACGCGACGCAGCGCCTCGCAGTGTTGCGGTTCGTCGTCCACCAGCACGCCATTGAAATCGAACAGGACGGCCTCGATCACGCGTTGCTCTTCCTACTCGTAACGTCCGGCGGCGCGATATGATTCGTCCAGCAGCTCGACCGGGTGCCGCACACTCGCCGCTATGCCGGCTGCCGCGAGGCCGGCGCCGATCTGCATCTGGCAGCCCGGATTTCCGGTCGCGACCACCTGCGGCGCAGCGTCGCGCAGCCGCTCGATTTTTGTCGCGAGCACCGCCCGCGACATCTCGGGCTCGAGCACGCTGAACAGCCCGGCGCTCCCGCAGCACTCGGATGCACCGGGTACCGGCACGAGCTGGAGGAGAGGAATCGCCGCGAACAATTTGAGCGGCGGCACCGCGACGCCCTGCGCGTGCAACAGGTGGCAGGGCGGGTCGTACGCGACGTGTACGTCGTGCGGCGCGCCGCCGACCGGACCTCCCCCCCGCATGCCGTCGCCCGCGAGCAGCTCCGTCACGTCGCGGACTCTCGCCCCGAACCGCTCGCCTTGTTCAGTGCCGAGGAGATGGCCGTACTCCTTCATCAGGGCACCGCACCCGGCGCTATTCACGACGATCGGCTCGGCCCCATCACCGAATGCCGCGATGTTGGTGCGCGCGAGCGAGCGTGCCTGCTCGAGCAAACCGGCATGGGCGTGGAGCGCGCCGCAGCAAACCTGGCCGGCCACATCACGAACCTGGTAGCCATTCACGCCGAGCGTGCGCACAGTAGCGTCGTGGATATGAGAGAACAGGCCTTGTTGGACACATCCTCGAAAGAGGAGGGCGGTGGGCGACGGGGGCGGTCTTTTACCGCCTCCTACCGCCACCTTCCGCCCCCGCCCCCGCCCCCTGCCCTCAGGTTTCGTCGCCGCCAACATCCCCATGGCAAACCGAAGGCGTCCCCAGCCTGCTAGCCGTCGCGGGATCCCCGTCGCTCGCAAGGCGCGGGCAAACCAAAACACCACGTCGCTTACGCGCGGGGTCGTGAGCATCCAGAGCGCCAAACGCGCGAGCCGCGAAACGCCTCGAGCCTCCCCAATCCGGTGGCGTGCGGCTTCGAGTCCGCGGCCGTATTGCACACCGGACGGACATACCGGCTCACACCCGCGGCAGCCGAGACAACGGTCGAGATGGAATGCAAGCGCGGGATCGGTGGCGGTAAGGTCGCCGCGTTCGAGGGCACGCATGAGCTCGATGCGGCCGCGGGGCGAGTCGGATTCGTCGCCGGTGGCGAGAAATGTGGGGCAGGCCTGGAGGCAGAAGCCGCAGTGCACGCATGCATCCAGTCCTTCGAACCCTCCTCTTCCTTCTTTCCCCTCCTTCATTCGCCTTCTGTGGCCACCACGAGCGCGCCGCCCGGATCGAACGTGCGCCGCAGGCCCGCGACGAGCGGGCCGACGCCCTCGCGATACGCCCCGAAGTGACCGACCGCGCTCCGCATCGGCCACGGCGCGCGCTCGAGCGTGAGCGGCACCTCGAGCCCGGCGAGCGTGCGGCGGAGCCGTTGGAGCCGGTCGATGCTGGCTTCGCCGGTCCAGCGAATCGAGCCTGCCGCGGGCGATGCGGAGATCCACTCGTCTCCGAGCTGGTGCTGCAGCAGATCGAGCAGCTCGTCGCTCGCCGATGGGACGCCGCCAATCCGGAACGTCACCGGCCGTACGGCGAACCCTTCGGCCAGGCGCATCCAGAAAGCGTGCGCTTCCTCCGCGCGGAGCCGCGCGAACCGGCCGCCGCCGCTCGCCGCGCCGAGCCCCGCCTCGTCGGCGGCAACGAGGGCGGGCGATCCCGCGAGCCGCACGCCCAGTACCCAGCGCTCGCGCCTCGCCAGGGCGGGCGAGACGAGCTCGAGCGCGGCGGGCGTGAGACCAGCGCCGGCGATGTCTTCGCCGACCTGCGTCAGGTCTTCGCGCGCGCCTTCGAGCAGGTAGGTCACATCCGCGCGCGGCAGCGTGCGCAGCCGCAGATGGACGAGCACGATCACCCCGAACGCGCCAAAGCCGCCCGCCTGCAGCCGGGTGAGATCATAGCCCGCGACGTTTTTCATCACGCGCCCGCCGCTTTGCACCATCCGACCGTCGCCGGTCACGAATGTGACGCCCAGCAGATGATCCTTGATGGGACCGTAGCCATGACGCAGCGGTCCCGCTGACGCAGTCGCGACCACCGAGCCAAGTGTCCGGCCGGCAAGACCGGGCGGATCGATGCCGAGCCAGGCACCGCGATCCGCGAGCTGTTGGCGCAGCTGATCGAGACCGATGCCCGCTTCGGCCGTCGCGGTGAGATCGGACGGCTCGATCGCGGGGATTCGGTCGAGGCGCCGCGTGGTGAGCGCGAGGTCCGCGGGGGCATCGCTCTGCAGCCACGTGCCCGCGCCCTCGAGCCGGACGCGCCATCCTTCTTGATGCGCAGTGCCGAGCAGCAGCGCGACCGCGTCGGGCGACCCGGGCGCGAAGCGCGGAACGCGATCGGTGCCGGCTTCGAGAACGGCGCCCTCGCCCAACAGGGCGGTGACTTTTTCGAGGATGGTCATGGGACAGGCTCCGCCATTGCGGATTGCGGATTGTGGATTGCGGATTGGACGCCTGCATTTCGATTCCGCAATCCGAAATCCGCAATCCGCAACGAGCTCCACTCCCGGCACGCATGCACCGGAACCACTTTGCCCGGATTCACCCGTTCCTCGGGATCAAAGACGCGTCGTACTGCCTGCATCGCACCCAGCGATTCCGCATCAAAAATCAATGGCATGTAGCGCAACTTATCGATTCCTATCCCGTGCTCACCCGTGATTGTACCGCCTGCCGCAATGCACGTCGACATGATTTCGGCGCTCGCGGCTTCGACGCGCTGCTTGAGATCCGGATCGGTGGCATCGAACGAGATGTTGGGATGCAGGTTCCCGTCGCCGGCGTGAAACACATTGCTGACCACGAGGCCGTACCGGCCGGCGATCGCGAAGATCGTTTCGAGGACGTCGGGGAGCGCGGAGCGAGGGACCACGGCGTCCTGCACGACGAGGTCGCGCGACAACCGGCCCATGGCGCCGAACGCCTTTTTGCGCCCCTGCCACAACCGCTCGCGCTCTGCTTCGGTGGACGCTGATCGCACGGATCGGGCGCCCGACTTTCGCAGCAACTCCGTCACCGCCTCTGTTTCCGCGATCACCGCATCGGCGTTGCGGCCATCGAGCTCCACGAGCAGGATCGCCGCTGCGTCGCGTGGGTAGCCGGCAGCATAGACCGAATCCTCGACGGCGCGAATACACGATTGATCCATCATCTCGAGCGCCGCGGGGACGATCCCCGCGGCGATGATCGCGGAGACGCCCTCGCCCGCCGTCCGGATACTCGTGAAATCGGCGAGCAGCGTTCTGACCGCGCGCGGCACCGGCGTGAGCCGCACGGTAATGCGCGTCGTGACGCCGAAATTGCCTTCTGAGCCGACGAACACCCCGACGAGATCCGGTCCCCACGGCTCTCCGCCCGGACTGCCGAGCTCGACGAGTGATCCGTCGGCCAGCAGCACCTCGAGCGCGAGGATGTGATTCGCGGTAACGCCGTACTTCAGGCAGTGCGGGCCGCCGGCATTCTCGGCGACGTTGCCGCCGATCGTGCACGCGGTTTGGCTCGAGGGATCGGGAGCGTAGTGCAGGCCCGCCGGCCGCGTCGCTGCCGAGAGCTTCGCATTCACGACGCCCGGCTCGACGATGGCGAGCCGATTGGCGCGATCGATGCGCACGATACGGTTCAATCGCGTGAGCACGATGAGCACTGTGCCTTCGTCGGCGAGCGCGCCGCCCGACAGTCCGGTTCCGGCGCCGCGCGGCACGAACGGCACATCCAGCGCCGCCAGCAGTCGCACCACGGCGACCAGCTCTTCACGCGTCCCGGGAAGCACGACGAGATCGGGAACGCGACGGTGAGTGGGTAATCCGTCCATCGCGTAGGTGACTCGCTCCGCGCGCGCGTCGCGCACGTGCGTTGCGCCGACAATGGCGGCGAGATCGCGAGCGAGAAGGCTGGGCGCCGTGGCCATACTATATAGTAGCCTGCCAATGAAGAGGGGCCAGGAAGTTGTCTTCCCGGCCCCTCACATCTCATATCCCCTCAGCCGCTCGGCTTCTCGGCCTGTTTTACGCGGCTCTCCAGAATCCCTTCAACGCCTTTCCGTCCGGCGATTCGCGCAGTTTCTCAAACGCCCGCTCTCTAATCTGCCGGATGCGCTCGCGCGTGACGCCCATCAGCGCCCCGATCTTCTCGAGCGTCATCGCCTCGCTGCCCTCTTCCAGTCCGTAGTACAGATAGAGAATCTTGCGCTCACGCGGCGTCAGGTACTTCTGGAAAATGCGGTCGATGAATTCGCGCATCAACTTGCCGTCGGTATGCTCTTCGATCTCGCCACCTTCTTGACCCGCAAAGCGCTCGCCCAGTGTGGCCGCGTCCTTGTCGGTCCGATCGACCGGCGCGTCGAGCGACAGCTCCGCTGCCGTCATGCGGCGCGCGGTCCGAACGTTCTCGACGGAGTCTTCCAGCGCTTGCGCGATTTCGTTGTCGGTGGGCTCGCGACCGAGCTCCTGCGACAGGTACGTCTCGGTGCGACTCATGCGGATCAGCTGCGAGTTTTGATTGAGCGGGATGCGAACGCTACGCGTCTGTTCGGCGAGCGCTTTGAGGACCGCTTGCCGCACCCACCACACGGCGTACGAAATGAACTTGACGCCTTGATCAGGATCGAACTTTTTGACCGCCTTGAGCAATCCCTCGTTGCCGATCGCGACGAGCTCCGAGAGGTCGAGTCCGTGACCCTGATATTTTTTAACGTAGGAGATGACGAAACGCAGATTGGCGGTGACGAGACGCTCGGCGGCTTTTTCATCTCCACGTTGCACGCGACGGGCGAGACGCCGTTCCTCCGCTGGGTCTTTAATGAGGGGTAACTTCTGTATGTCTTGCAGGTACTGGTCGAATGCGCCGGAAGGAGTTGTACGGAAAAAGGCCTTTGCCTTGCCGCTGGACGACCTAGCCATGCAGAGGACTCCCCGAACCCAGGTTTTGTGTGGAAACGGGCGTGATTTGCCGCCAAAAAGGCCCACTAAACACGCGCCAATATAGAACTTCCTGCCATTTGGTGCAAATCACCGCAGTTTTCCACATCACAAATTATTAGGTCCTAGGGAATTCCCACGTTTGTCCACTATCCACAACTGGTGTGGAAATTAAGGTGTGGACGACCCAGGTCAATGTGATCCCCACTCCATCCGAAGGATGAAATTTGGCGTGTGGAGAGGTGGAAAGGAATGTGGGCTATCTGTTGACCAGAACTTGACGTAACGATGATTCGTCGACGGCCACGGTCCAGCCCGCCGAGTCGTTTCCGAACACGACGCCGATCCGCGCGGGTAATGCCAGGCGAATTTCTCGGGCCCGCACCTTCTTGTCCGCCCGCATCGCCTCGATCAGGTCATCCACCCGGCTCTCATCGGGTCGCTCGAGAGGAAGATTGAGGCGCTCGAGCACGGTGGCGACGCGTTCCGCGGTGCCTGGAGCGGCGATGCCCAGCGTCTGCGCGAGCCGCGACTCGTACACCATCCCGATCGCCACCGCTTCCCCATGCAAGACTGCGTATTTCGACGTCGCTTCGATCGCATGGCCGATCGTATGCCCGAAATTGAGGATCGCGCGCTTGCCCGCCTCGCGTTCATCCTGCGCCACGACGTTTGCTTTGATCTCCACGGATCGCTGCACGACGCGCTGCAGAGCGCGCACGTCCTTCGCGAAGATCGCCGCGTACTCACGCTCGAGGAACGTGAAGTAATCCGCGTCGGCTATCACGCCGTGCTTCACCGCTTCGGCGAGACCTGCCGAGAGCTGCACGCTCGAGAGTGAGCCGAGGAGGTCGAGATCGGCGACGACGACGCGAGGCTGGTGAAACGCGCCCAACAGATTTTTGCCGGCCGGCACATCCACGCCGGTTTTTCCGCCGATCGACGAGTCGATCATCGCGAGGAGCGACGTCGGGACCTGTACCAGAGGAACGCCGCGGAGGTAGGTGGCCGCCACGAAGCCGCCGATGTCATTGACGACGCCGCCGCCGAGCGCGATCACGGCGGAGTCGCGGCCGAAATGCGCGGCCAGCATGCGGTCGGAGAGCGACGCCCATGTGTCGCGTGTCTTGTTCCACTCGCCGGCCGGAAACGTGAACACCTCGACCTGACACCCGGCGCCTGACAATTGTGTCGCGAGCGGTTCTCCATAGAGCTTGCCCACGTGAGAATCCGAAATGATCGCGTACGTGCTCGCGGGGCAGTACTGCTTCAGGATCTTGTCCAGCTCCCGGAGGAGACCCGATCCGATCAGGATGTCGTACGACGCATCCCGCTGCTCCTGGAGCGGGACGCGAATCGTCACCACGTGATATCGGCTGTGCCGGCCTGGTGATTTACAGCGCGGGCGAGCACAAAGAGCAGATCGGACAGGCGATTGAGATAATGAATGATGACGGGATTGATTTTCCGATCGCGTGACAGCGCGACAACGGAGCGCTCTGCGCGCCGGCAGCTGGTGCGCGCCAGGTGGAACGCCGCGGCCTTGGGTGTGCCGCCCGGCAGAATAAAATTCTTCAGCGGCGCCAGCTTTGCCTCATGCGCGTCGATCAACTCCTCGAGCACGCGCACTTCCGCTGCGCCGATCGGTGTGCCAATGCGAGCCAGCACCTTCTCCAGCTTTGCCGAATCGGGAGTGGCCAGCTCGGCGCCGATGGTGAAGAGATCGCGCTGGATGGTTTGCAGCGCCGCCGACTCGAACTCCGCCGGCTCGAGCGCTGCCGCCAACCCGATCGCGGCGTTCGCCTCGTCCACGTCGCCGTAGGCCTGCACGCGCGGGTCATCCTTCGACACCCGGTCGCCGCCGAACAGGCTGGTCTGACCTGCGTCGCCGGTCTTCGTGTAAATCTTCACGATGCACCTCCACGCACGACGCACCACGCACGACGCAAGGTCGTTTCAACGTACGCTCACGGGCATCGGAGCGCGAGCGGCTGCGCCGCCACGACGCGGCCAGTCCCGGCATCCACCGCCGCTGCACGCGAATCGCGCGGCGCAACATCGGCAATCTCATCGACCAGGAGAAGTGACCCCCTCCCGTTGCCCTCGCCGGCCACGACGCCACGGAGTGAGTAGCGGCTCGCGCGGTTTCCCGATGCCACCATTCCATTAGTGAGTCGCCAGCGCACCGGACCCATCACCCAACGAAGGTCGTGAGCGCCCGTGTCAGTGACGGCCACGCCCGTCACGAGGAGCGTGTCATCCTCGCCCGAGAGAAACCGCGCGCGGAATCCGACCGCGTACCGCTCTTTGCTCACCGGAATGACCTCGCCGGCATCGGCCGCCTTGTCGGGATCGAGCGTAAACGTCGAGAGGAGCGTGCCGCGACCTTGCGCCCGCTGCGCGACTCGCCGGACGAGCTCGAGTGTCCGGTCCCGCGGCAGCATCGCGCCCTGAGGACGGGTGCTGCTCGCGAATGGCGGAGCGTCGAGCAGCGCGACGACGGTCACGTGCGAGGGCGGCGTGGTATGTCCCGCGCCGGAGCCCGGCGGGAACGCCAGCACCAATTCCGTGACGACACTGGTGGCTCCGCAGCTCTGCGGCGCGTGGAACCGCGTGAGGGTAAGCCGGGCAGGGGCGGCGCCGCGTGCCGAGAGCACAGTCGCGCCGCGCACGATGCGGGATTCGAGCGCAACGAGCGGCCGCTCGTTGAGGCTGTCCTGGAGGTGCGCGCTCCCCGTGAGCTCGCGATAGAGATCCCGCGCAAACCGATCGTCCACGACGAACACATGCGCTTCGCCGCCCAGGCTCCATCCCAGCGCGGCGCGGTGCCCTCCGCCGCTGGCACAGGCCAGTAGCCCGAGAGCGATACAGACGCTAGCGTTTGCGCGATGCAAGACGCGAAAGATATCACCATCGTCGGCGCGGGCCCGACCGGGCTGTTCGCCGCGTTTTACGCCGGTATGCGCGGCGCGTCGCACCGGTTGATCGACAATCTCGATCAGGTCGGCGGGCAACTCACCGCGCTCTATCCCGAGAAATACATCTTCGATGTCGCGGGTTTTCCGAAGATCCTCGCGAAGGACCTCGTGAAGGCGCTCGCCGATCAGGGACTGCAATGGAAACCCGGGCTGCACCTGGGCGAGAAAGTCGTCGGCCTGCGCCGGAGCGAGGAGAACGGCAAGCCGCAATTCACGATCGTGACCGATAACGACGAGTATCCCTCGCGGACAGTGCTGATCGCGGGCGGGATTGGCGCGTTTACGCCCCGGAAGCTGCCGCTGAAGGATGTCGACCGCTGGAACGACAAAGGACTGCACGATCGCGTGTTGAATCCGCGAGTGTTTGCCGGGAAGCGGATTCTCATCGTGGGCGGCGGGGATTCAGCGTTCGACTGGGCCGTGAACCTGCAAGGGGTCGCGAAATCGATTGTGATGATTCACCGGCGCGACGGCTTCCGGGCGCATCAGGCGACCGTGGATCAGGTACAGGCGCTCGCGGCCGCCGGCAAGATGGAGCTGCGCACATTTTGGGAGCTCAAGGAGATCGCCGGGGGGGACCGCATCGAGCGCGTCACGATCTTCAACAACAAGACGAAGGAAGAAGAGACGCTGGCCATCGACTGCGTGATCCCGCAGCTCGGCTTCATCTCGTCACTCGGCGCGATCGCTGAATGGGGACTCGACATCGAGAAGGGCGACATCAAGGTCTCGCAGACCATGGAGACCAACATCCCCGGCATCTACGCGGCGGGCGACATCACGACGTATCCGGGCAAGCTGAAGCTCATCGCGACCGGCTTCGGCGAAGCGTGCATTGCCGTGAACCAGATCGCCCACTTCCTGAATCCCGCGGCGAAAGTCATGCCGGGGCACTCGTCCAACATGGCGTTGTTCGGTCAGAAAGAGGATTGAAGAAGAAGGCGGTAGGGGGGCGGTAAGGGCGGTACCGCCTCCTACCGCCTCTTACCGCCCGAGTTGCACCACCACCGAATCAATCTGCGCCAGCATCTGTCGCGTCGGCACGTTGTGCCCATTCACCTGAATCGAAAACGTGATAACGCGGCCGTTGGCCTTCTCGACGTATCCCGACAGCGTATTCACGCGATCGATCGATCCTGTCTTGGCCAGCACGCGTCCCTCGAGCGGCGTCTTCTGAAACCGGTGGAGCAGCGACCCAAGCTGCTGCGCCCGCGGCAGAGCCGCCATGAAGGGCGCGCGCTTCGGGTGGTGGTACATGTACGCGAGCAGCTGCACGAAGGCGTGCGGTGTGACCAGATTGCCCGCCGCGAGACCTGATCCGTCCTCGAGCGAGAACGCGGTCGAATCGATCTTGACCGAGTCGATCAGAAAGCGCTTCTCGACATCGAGTCCCTTTGCCCAGCTTCCGGTATCGCCGATCTCGCGGCCGAGCGTCTTGAGCAGCATTTCGGCGAACCAGTTCTGGCTGGTGTTGAGGATCGGAAAGATGATGTCGGGGAGCGGGCGACCACGGTACTCGACCAGCGGATTCCCGCAGCAGCGCAGTCCGCGGGAGGCCATCGAATCGGTCGTACTTGCCGTGCCTCCCTCGACAGCGACCCCTTTCTTACGCAGTGACGCGGCGAGCGCCCTGGCGGCGTAGAGGTTGGGATCGGGCAGCGCGAAGCTCTCGATCCACGGCGTTCTACCCAGCGCGACCGTCCCTTCCGCCCAAATATCCATCGTCCCGGGTTTGCGGAAGAAATTGTCTCCGATCGTGGTCCCCGAATCGGCGGGCACCGTCCGGGCGCGATTCTCGAACGTGAACATGTTGAGATCGGGCGTCCACGAGATCACCGGCGGCGCGTCGACAAATGGTCCTGGCGTGATCAGAAAATCGACGCTGTTGTCGTGAAAGCCTAACCCGGAGACCGGGGCAGCATACCACCAGTTGAGATCGAACGAGCCCCAGTTCCAATGCGTGAGCGTGGGCTCGAAATACGACCCATCGCCGACGATGCGTCCGGTCACGCGCTTGACTCCATGGGCGCGCAACGAGTCCGCGATCGCGTCCACCGCGGTCCAGGTCGAATCGCAGCCGCCGGGCGCGAGAGTGTCGACCGTGTAGCACCGCTGCGACCATGTGGGGTCGCCGCGTCCATAGAGGACCAGGTCGCCCTCGAGCAACCCGTTCGTCAGTGTTCCATTCGCGTACACGCTGGTCCGCGCGCGATACTCGGCGGGCATCAGGACGGTCGCGGTCGCGGCGACGATCAGTTTCGTATTGCTCGCCGGCACGGAAAACCGATCCCCGTTGCGATTGAAGAGCACGCGCCCGCGGTCGTCCTGCGCAAAGACGTTCCAGGTGGCGCGGTTGAACGGCGGTCCGTCGAGCAGCCGGTCGAGCCGCTGCTGGAGCGATTGCGCGGCGAGGGACGAGACCGCGCCGCTAATCGTAAGCGACGCGAGGATCAGCTTTCGCATAGAGCACGTCGGTAAGAAGGTTGACCAGCACGAAAATCACCGAGAGAAACAGGATGCTGCCCTGAACTGCCGGCAGATCGCGCTTTTGAATCGCGAGCAACACGTACCGGCCCACGCCGGGCCAGGAAAATATGGTCTCCGTGAGAATGCTGCCCGTCAGGTAATTGCCGACATCGAGGCCGATGACGGTGATGATCGGCAGCAGGGCATTGCGGAGCGCGTGCCGTCCGATCACGCGTTTCTCCGACAACCCCTTGGCGCGCGCCGTCCGGACGAAGTCGGCGGGCAGCATTTCGAGCATCGCGGCGCGTGTCATTCGGGCGACGAACGCAATCGACCGTGTCCCCAGCGTGAACGCCGGTAACACGAGAAATGCGATTCCGCCGTACCCCGACGGCGGCAGCCACTGCAGCGCGACCGCGAACAGCAGGATCAGGAGAAGTCCTACCCAATAGACGGGGAACGACACTCCGACGTACGCGATCAGCATGCTGAAACGATCGACGATCCCTCCGGGGCGGATGGCGGCGAGGACGCCCAGCGTAATGCCACACGTCACGGCGAGCAGCATCGCGGCGCCGGCGAGCTGCAGCGTTTTGGGAAACCGTTCGGCCAAATCGCCCAGGACCGGGCGCTGGGTGATGTATGATCGGCCGAGGTCGCCACGGAGCACGCCCCAGACATAGTGTCCGAACTGAACCGGCAGCGGATCGTCGAGGTGGAGCTCCGCGCGCAGCCGCGCGATCGTGGCTGCATCGGCGCGCTCACCCACCATTTCCGCCACCGGGTCCCCAGGAACGACGTTGAGTAACAGGAACGCGACGACCAGCACACCGAACAGCGTCGGAATCGTGGCGAGCAACCGGCGGCCGACGAGTTGAATCACTTCACCAGCTGCGCCTTCGTCCAGCGCTGGCCGTTGAACACCACTGGAATGTCCCATCCCTTGAGCGACGGCTGCGCCGCCCACAGGTCGACCGGGAACCAGAGATAGAGCCACGGCGCCGCCGCGAAGACGCGCTCGTCGATGCGGCGGTAGAGACTTTCGCGCGCGCGCTGATCCACCGTCCGCCGCGCGAGCACAATGAGGGAGTCGGTGACGCGATCACTATAGAAGGAATAGTTGCCGCCCGGCCCCGCGCTGGAGCTGTGAAACAGCGGATACAGGAAGTTGTCCGCGTCGGGATAGTCGGCCCACCAATCGAGGATAGCCATGTCGGTGTCGCCCTTCCGCACCGCCTCCCGCATGCTGGACGCATCGCGTGAGACGATCTCGACGCGGATTCCGACGGCGGCTAACTGCGCCTGAATCGCTTGCGCCACCCGGCCCATCTCCACGTTGGTCCCCGAACGCCACAGTTGGACTGCGAAACCGTTGGGGTAGCCGGCGGCGCGGAGCAGGCGGCGAGCTTCGGTGGTGTCGTAGGTGTACGGCTTCCGCCTGGGATCGCTGCCGCCGAGTGTGGGTGGAATCGCGCCGGCGGCTTGTTGGCCGCGGCCGCTCCACACCGTGCGCAGGATCTCGGGCACGTTCACCGCGTGATTGATCGCCCGGCGCACATTGGCATCGCGCAGCGGGCCTCGGGCGTTGTTGAGCGGCACATAGACGGGACGGAGCGCGGGCCGGCGCTTCAACCAGTCGGGGTGCTCGCGATCCCATTTTGCGGTTTCCCCGAAGGGAACCTCCGCCACGGACAAGCGGCCCGCGAGAAATTCGGCGGCGCGGGTCAGCGCCTCCGGCACAATGCGGACGGTGAGCGACTCGCTCTCCGGAGCGCCGCCCCAGTAGTCGGGATTCCGCGCGAATTTGAGATAGTCGTCATGCTCCCACGCCACGAACCGCCACGGCCCCGTGCCGACGGGGTGCTGGGTGAAATCCGCGGGAAGCGGCGACGGGACAATCGATGCCACGGGCATCGCGAGGAACTTGGGGAAGACGGCCAACGGCTGGCTCAACGTGATCGCGACGGCCGTGTCCCCCAGGACGGCGATGCCGCTCACATCGCGCGCGCGTCCGTCGGCATAGTCTTGTGCTCCAGCGATGGGCAGCAGGGGCCAGACGCGACCGCCCTGCGTGCCGGGGCTGAGCACTCGGAGGAACGATCGCTTGACGTCCCCGGCGACGAATGGATGGCCGTCATGAAACGTGACGCCCGAGCGAAGATGAAACACATAACGTTGGCCTGTGCGGTCCGCGGTCCATCGGTCTGAGAGGCCTGGCACGAGCCGCCCTTCGACGTCGAATTGCGTGAGGCCGTCGAAGAGAAACGTGATCATCTCTCCGGTCGGTACGTCGGTGGACAGCGCCGGATCGAGCGAGCGGGGGTCGTACGTCTCGTAGTAGACGAGTCCCCGCGTTCCCGTCCCGGCGCCTGGTTGTCCGTGACAGGCGACGAGAAAACAGAGGAACAGGGCGATCTTCGTGGTGTCGAAAAGGTTGACAGTGCGGAGCAAGTGTCGCAACATAGCCGATTGGCAAATCTCGTCAATTGCGGGTCGCATGTCTGCTGTTGCTCGCTGTCCTCACGGCGACGACCGGTCTGGCCGCTCAGGAGCAGGAGCGGGTAGTCCGGGAACTGGCGTTCGTCGGTAACAAGGCGCTCGACGACCTCACGCTCGAAAGCGCTATCGCCACGACAAAATCGAGCTGGTGGGCCCGCAGTCCCCTCGTGCGCTGGTTAGGCCTCGGCGAGAAGCGGTACTTCAACGAGGTCGAGTTCCGGCGCGACGTCGTCCGGCTGATTCTCCTCTACCGGCAGAGCGGCTACATGAACGCCGTCGTGGACACGGTCGTGCAGCGGACGGCGCGCGATGCCTACGTGGAATTCCGCATCCATGAAGGCGAGCCGGTCCGCGTGACCCGTCTCGAGGTCGTCGGTACCCAGGGAATCTTCAACATCGACAAGCTCAAGCGCGATCTCCCGCTGCAGGTCGGCGATCCCTTCAACCGCTTTCTCATGCAGGCGTCGGCGGATACGATCGTCCAGCGCCTGCGCGATAATGGCTTTCCGTACGCGGAGGTGCTGCGCAACTTCGATTCCGACGCGGGAGAGCGGCGCGCCGAAGTGGAGCTGGATGCGCAGCCGGGGCAGCACATGCGCGTGGGTGAGGTCGTAATACGCGGGCTGCGCGACGTGGATACGGGGACGGTCCGGCGCGTCATGTCGGTGCGGCCCGGCGACCGATTCAACCAGAGCATGCTGTATCAGACGCAGCGGGACCTGTATGGCATGGGCGTGTTCAATTCCGTCAATGTCGTGCTGATCGACTCCATTTCGCCACAGACCGTGGTGCCCGGCGACTCGAGCGTGCGGGTGCTGATCCAGGTACAGGAAGGGCCACGCCACCAAACCCGGATCGGCTTTGGCTACGCGACGGTGGAATGCTTCCGGCTGCAGACCGGCTGGACCGCGCACGACTTTTTCGGCGGGGCGCGCTCGCTGGATTTGTCGGCGCGGTTCACCAAGCTGGGCGGCGGCTTTCCCGCGGTGACGAATGTCGACCAGACGACCGGCATCAGGTCGGTCTGCAACCCGTTCGCGGGGAACTGGACCGTCGACACGATGAACTACCAGCTCAACGCCAACCTGCGGAAGCCCGCATTCCTGTCGCGTACCAACCTGGCGACTGTGGGCCTGACCGCGGAGCGGAGCTCTCAGTTCGGCGTGTACACCCGCGAAGCCGTCGGTGGCGACGCCACGATCACGTTCAATACGCGGGGACGGTTACCCATCACGCTGGGCTACTACTACGCGATTGGCCGCACGACGGCGTCGGACGCGTTCTACTGCAGTATTTTCCGCGTCTGCGATGAAGCGAGCCGCCATTTTCTCCGCGACCGCCGTCAATTCGGGGCACTGTCGGTCAGTCTCACCCGCGACCGCGTCAACAACGTTCTCGATCCGTCCCGGGGCAGCCTCACCACACTGACCCTCTTGAACGCCTCGCACCTCTTCGGGTCGCAGGTGCCGTACGAGTTCAATCGCGGAGAGTTCGAGGCCGCCAAGTATTATTCCATCGGCAGGCGAACGGTGTTCGCCTGGCGGGTTCATGCGGGCGTGATTCTCCCGCGCAACATCGGCCTCAACGGACAACAGGTCGCCTATGTGCCACCTGACCAGAGGTTCTACGGTGGCGGTCCGACCTCGGTGCGAGGTTATGGCCTCAACGAAATGGGACCGCGTGTCTACTATGTCAGCGATACCACCAAGATCGATTCCGCCCTCAGCGTAGCGGCGGGAGAAAAGGTATGGCAGGGCGTCATCACGGCGCCCACAGGCGGAAACACGCTGATCGTCTTGAACGCGGAGTTGCGGTTGCCGTCTCCAATCCTTCCGCAGCGCATGCGGCTCGGGCTCTTCGTCGATGCCGGGCAGGTCTGGGAACGTGGGGCCGAGGCGTTCCCGATCAGCGGATTGCGGGTCACCCCCGGCGCCGGGCTCCGGTTTGCGACGCCACTCGGCCCGGTCCGCGTCGATGCCGCCTATAACGGCTACCCGGTCGAGCGTGGTCCATTACTCTACGTGCCGCCGGCGCCACCCATCGGTCAGCCGGCGGAGCCCGTTCTGCAACTGCGAGAATCCTATCCGCCGCTCAACGCGCAGAAGACATTCTGGCAGAAGGTCGTCGTGCAATTCGCCATAGGACACGCCTTCTGATGATGCGCCGCTCGCTGAGTGTCGCGCTGTGGTCGTTGGTCGGCCTGCTCGCGTGCGTTCTTGGCGCGCTCAACGCGCTGGTCAACACACAGGCGGGCCGCACGCTGCTTGCCCGCGTCACGACCGCCGCCGTGGCGAATGCGGTCGCGGGAACCATCAGCGTCGGTGAGGTGCGCGGCTCGCTCCTCACGGGCGTCGTGCTCACGGATGTCCGGCTCATCGATCCCGACTCGACGCTCGTCGCCTTCCTGCCGCGCGCCGAGCTGGGCTACAACCTCATCGACTTCGCGGCCGGCCGCATCGTGTTCATGGAAGTGCACCTCGATCGGCCGGTCATCAACATCGTCCAGCACGCCAACGGGACGACGAATTTCGCCGAGCTGCTGAAGCTGAACGTGAAAGACACCGTCAAAACCAAGCCGCTCGGGCCCGCCGGCCCGCGCTCGCTGATCCTGCTGCGCAACGTGCAAATCGACGAAGGGTCGCTGACCCTGCGGCTGCAAAAACACGGCGAGGTCACGAGCGCCAATGAGGAGATCGAGTACTCGGGTGAAGATGGTCGTTATCGCCTGCGCCGCTTCGAACACCTCAACGCCCGACTCGCCGCGCTACGGATCCAGTCGCCGCGCGAAAAAGGGATTCGCATCGACATCCAGCGACTCGCCACCGAGAGCAGCGATCCACACGTCTCTATTGCGGATGTGATCGGGCGCGCCACGATCGACGGCAGCACCTTGGACGTGGATCTCTCCCGCGTGCGGTTCCCGGGAACGCAGTTCCGTGCTCGCGGCACCGTCCAATGGCCGCGCGATACGGTGCTCTGGAACCTCGCGATGCAGGCGGACTCGGCGACGCTGAGCGATATCCGGTTCCTCGATCCGCGCTTCCCCGATGGCGCGGTTCTGCGGGGCGGTGTGACGGTGGCCTCGCACGGCGGACGCCTCCTCGAAATCCAGCTGCGGCCAATCGACGTCACGTATGGAACAGGCAATCTGACGGGTCACGTCACGGCCTTTAGCGCGGCGGATTCGGGGCTGGTCGCGCTGCGTCAGGGCGATCTCCACTCGCGCAATCTCTCCCTCGAGCTCGCGCGCCCGTTCCTCGATACGTTGCCCTTCGCCGGCCGGCTGAGCGGACAGACGGTCGTTGATGGGCCGATGAGCGCGCTCAAGATCGAAACGTCGTGGTCGTTCCGCGATTCGCTCGTGCCGGGATGGCCGGAGAGTCAAATCCAGGGAAAGGGCGAAGTGAACCTCGCCGGTCACGACCTCGCGTTCCAGCCGTTCAACGTGGAGACGGGGCGCATTGATGTCGGCACGATCCGCAACATGGTGCCGGCGTTCGATCTGCAGGGAGAACTCGACGCGGCCGGTACGCTGACCGGCACGCTCAAGAACGCCACGTTCAGCGGTACGCTGCGCCACCACGACGGCGACCGGCCGGTCAGCGTGATTCGCGGCGTCGTCGGCCTCGACTCGCGCGGCGACGTCCTCGGCGTCTTCGCGGACGTCAACGCCGACTCCCTGGCGCTCAACGGGCTTACCGGACGGATCAAAGGCTTCCCGCTGCGTGGCTCGCTCCAGGGCACGATTCGCCTGAACGGGAATTTGGCTGCGCTCGAAACGCATGCCGATCTCGCGATGCTGGGCGGTGGTGGCGCTGTCCGCGGCGACGGCACGCTCATCCTTGGCGTGCCGCGCAGTTTGCCGGTGTACGGTGCGCGTAAGTTCACCGTACACGCGCAGGATGTGAACCTGCAGCGCTGGATGGTGCGCGACGCTCCGCCCTCGCGCCTCTCGTTCACCGCGACCGGCGGCGTCGAGGGGGACAGTGTGTCTCCGCCCGCCGGCGCCTTCTCCGCGACACTCGCGCCCTCACTGTTCGCGGGGTCGATCATCGATAGCGGCACCACGACCATGCGTTTCGCCGACGGGCGCGTGTACGTGGATTCATTGCGCATGCAACAGCCGGGGTTGCTGACGCACGGCAGCGGCTCGTTGGGGTGGCGGCGACCCGAAAAAGGCACGCTGGCACTCAATTTCGACGCCGATAGTCTGAGCGTGCTCGACTCGCTCGTGACATGGCTCGTGGGCTCGGCGTTGAGCGCGCCGACCCCCGACCAAAAACTCAAGGGCAGCGCGCAGGTCCGTCTCACACTGAACGGGGCCATCGATTCACTCTCCATTGGCGCCGACGCTCAACTGGCCAACCTGCGGTGGCGCCAGTGGCGAATGCCTAAGGGAGAGGGCAGCATCGTCTATCAGCCGGGTCCCGTGCCCACCTTCGATGTTCGAGCGGACGTGGATTCGCTCGGCTACGGAAGATTCGGGTTCGGGGCGGCGGCCGCTCGCGCGCGCGGGACGCGCGACTCCCTCACCTGGTTTGCGCGCTCGCGCGTAGGTGATCTCGGCGCCTTCCTCGCCGGCGGACGATACGCCCGCCCGGGCGGAGCGGAGGAGGGTGGCATCCAGCACGTCGCAGTGGACTCACTCGCAGTACTGCTCCCCAGCGGAGTCTGGTTTCTCGACCGGCCGACCGCGCTCGCGTTCGGAGATGCCGTTCTGCACGTAGACTCGGCGACACTGACCAATGCACGTGGCGCGGGTCGCGTCGCGATTGCCGGTGACCTGCCGTCGCGCGGGCCTATCAATGCGCAGGTCCAGTTGGATTCGTTCCCGCTCGCCGGCGCGTACGCGCTCATGCAACAAGACACCTCCGGTGTTTCGGGGGTCATCACGGCATCGGTGTTTGCCAAGGGGACGCGCGCCAATCCGGTGTATTCCGGCACATTCGCCCTGGCGCATCCCTCGTTCGGCTCGTTCGCGGCGCCCTTCATGGACGGCAACATCGACTATCGCGGCCGGCGGCTCGATGGCGAGCTACATCTCTGGCGTGAGGGGCAGAAGATTCTGAATGTCACGGCGCACCTGCCACTGGACCTGGCGCTCGTTCCCGTCGCTCGACGACAGCTTCCCGATACGCTCTCGGTGCAGGCGCGCGCGGATAGCGCGGATCTGGCAGTGCTGGCGGCGGTGACCACGACGGTTCGTCAGGTCGAGGGAATCTTCAATGCGAACCTGGGAATCGGCGGTACGTGGGAGGCTCCGCAGCTGCGCGGCGGGCTGCAGATCGGCCGCGCCGCCGTTACGCTTCCCACGCTGAACGTCCGGTACACGAACATCAACGGCAGCATTTCGCTCCGCGGCGACACGATTCACGTGGACAGCATCGGGGCGGTGAGCGATCGCGGTCACGCGCAAGTCAGCGGGTACGTGCGATTGGAGCAGCTGACGAAACCGCTACTCGCACTCAACATCAATACGGCCGAGTTCAAGGCGCTCGATCTTCGCGGCTACCTCACCCTGACCGCCAGCGGCCGGGTGACCCTCACCGGACCGGTGTTCGGCGCCACGCTGAGCGGCCGCGGCACCGTGACGTCCGGTGTGCTGCATTTCGCCGATCTCGTCAACAAACGCGTCGTGAACCTCGACGAGCCGTGGGTCCAGGATCTGATCGATACGTCGCTGATTCGGACGCAACGGTTGGGACCCGAGTTCCAAAGCGTGTTCTTCGACAGCCTGCAGGTGAAGAATCTGCAGCTCACGATGGGCGAGGACGTGTGGCTGCGGTCCAACGAAGCGAACATTCAGCTGACGGGCTCGCTCACCGTCAACAAAGTCAACAACAACTACATCCTGAGCGGCACGCTCCAGGCGCCGCGCGGCACGTACCGCTTGATCATTGGTCCGGTCACGCGCGAGTTCGTGGTGTCGTCCGGTACCGTCCGCTACTTCGGTACGCCCGATCTCGATGCCGAGCTCGACATTCTCGCCACGCATGATGTCCATCCATTACCGGGCCCCGGGCAGCCATCGGACGTTCCGGTCCGCGCCCACATCACCGGCACGCTGCGACTGCCCAAACTCACGCTCGAATCCGATCGTGGATACACACAGACCGAGCTGCTTTCCTATCTGATTGCCGGTAAGCCTTCGTTCGAGCTTGGGACCGATCAGGGGGCGTTCGTGCGCGGGACCGCGGCTTCGCTGCTCGCGGGCGAGCTCGAACGGACGGTGGTATCGGATCTCGGCGTCCCGCTCGATTATCTGGAGATTCGACCGGGCGATGTCACGAATCCGTTCTCAGGCGCGCAGGTCGCGGCGGGGTGGGCGATCGGCGCCAAGACCTTCGTAGTCGTCAACGCGGGCTACTGCTCGAAAACGCGGCTGACTCGCTGGACCAACACGCTCGGCGCGACCGTGCAGTACCGGCTCAGCCCCGAGTGGCGTACGGAAGCGGGCTTTGAGCCGCTGCGAACCTGCACCGGCGAACTCGATCTGTACGTGCCGGCCGCGCCACGCCAGGTGGGTCTCGATCTCTTCTGGGAGCGGCGCTACTGAGATGACGCGCGCTCTGGTCATCACCAACCCGTTTGCTGCACGGGCGCACGCGCAGGCGGTCACCGAGATCGTCAAGATCCTGGGTCGCGGTGGCTGGAACGTGGACCTACGGACGATCAAGGGTCCGGGCGACGCGCGTCGCATCGCCGAAGAATCGCTCGGCGAAGGATTCGACGTACTGGTGAGCCACGGCGGCGACGGGACGGCCATGCAGGTTGCCGCCGGCATCGCCGGCTCCGGGATCGCGCTCGGCGTCGTCCCTGGCGGCACCGGCAACGTGCTCGCGGGCAATCTGCACCTGCCGCGTACCACGAAGGATGCGGCGCGCGCCCTGTTGCACGCGCGCTCGCATGCCATCGACCTCGGCGTCGTGCAGCGCCAGGACGGCGCGCACTACTTCGCGGTAGTCGCGGGCACCGGGTTCGACGCGCAACTGATGGCGGGGACGGGCCGCGAACAGAAACGGCGCTGGAAGTTCGCCGCCTACATCGCGCGCGCGGCGCTCACGCTGCCTGCCGTGCACAGCGTCCCGCATCGCGTGACCCTGGACGACACAGCTGCCGACATCCGTGCCGCCATGCTGCTGGTATTGAACTGCGGCAAACTCCCGCCTGCCTTTCTCAACCTGCGAGAGACGTTGGCCCCCGACGACGGCTGGTTTGACATCGTCGCCCTCGATGCGGACGGCGCGATCCAGAGTGTCCAGGCGGTGCTCGAGATGCTGTTTCGCAGCAACGGGACGTCCAAGCTGAAGCGGGTCTGGTGGGGTCGCGGACGCACAGTACGTGTGGAGCTCATTGAAGGATTGCCGCGACCCGTCCAACTCGACGGCGAGGTGACGGGCGCGACGCCCTTCGAAGCACGATTGTTGCCCGGCGCGCTTTCGGTCCTCGTCGGACCGGAATTCAGGGGCCACGGGGGCCACAATGGCTGACAAGGTGCTGGTCCTCGGCGACGCGCACGCTCGCGATGAGCTCGGGGCTCACTTCGAGCGCGCCGGTTACAAGGTCTGGCGCGAGGACGCGGACGAGCACGCCCTGGAGAGCTACCGTCGCGACCGGCAGGACGTCGTGTTGCTCGATCTTCATCTGCCCGACGGGAAGGGACTCGGGTTGCTGGAACGGTTGCGTCACCTCGGGGCCGCCGTCGTGTTGCTGGCAGGTCAGAACGCCGCCATAAGCGCGGTACAGGCGATGCAGCTTGGCGCGGAGAACTTTCTCACGAAGCCGGTCGACATGAATCATTTGACGGCCGTGGTCGCGCGCGCGGTGGAGAAGGCGCGGCTGTCACGCGAGAATTCGCGGTTGCGCGCCTTGCTCGAGCAAGTGCCGGAGCTCCGGCAGCGGTCTCCGGTCGATCGGCGTTACCAGGCGCAGTCATTGTCGGAGGTGGAACGGCAGCACATCGAGCGGACGTTGCGACATCACGGTGGGAACCGGACCCGCGCCGCGCTGGAGCTCGGGATTTCGCGCGCGACGCTGATCAACAAGATCAAAGCCTATCGTCTAGCGATCTAGGACTGATTCTGGGGCGGATTGGAATCGTGTGGCGCACGGTTGGTCCAACAATCCTTGTGCTGCATTTGCTTGGTCGCCGCGTTTACCATCGCGTTGGGTTTGGTCGGATCGACCGGTTGGTTGCAGTACGGGCAGACCAAGGACACGCCCATCAGCGTTCGCTGCATCGGAAGCTCCTCCGGGTGACGCAATAAAGAGCGCTTCCAACCCGTCCGAGGTAACGCGAGGTATGTTTCGTCCTCCCTTACAGGACGATCGCCACGGCCGTCAGCACCGCCACGAGCCCGAATCCAATGCCTGGCTGCGGCCCGAAGTACTTGAATCCGAGCCACGAAGTCAGCGCCATGCTCGCGCAGATCGACCATGCGATCACGCGAATCGGCATGGTCTGCTGAATCATCGCGTCGAGCCCGCCAATCACCCACAGCGCGATGATCGGTACCAGCCAGGCGGCCGTCACGCAGAGACCCAGGCCGAGCCAAAAGCCGAACCATGTCGTATCGGCGCCCTTCCACTTGAAGTGCACGGCCTTCATGTCGGCGAACACGCGGTCGGCTTCGGGACCCGACTGCGCACCGCGGCGCGCGGTGCCGAGCATGCCCCCAAACGTGTGACCGAACGCCGCTAACAGGAGCAGGGCAGCGGAGATGCGATAGAGCATGCTATCTTCCCCCCATGGAAAAGCCTAAGCTCAAAGAGCACGACGGCATGGTTTGCCGCTCCTGCGGCAACGAAGAGCGGGCCTCGGAAGGCTATCCCTGCTCCGACTGCGGCACGTTCATCTGCCTGATCTGCACGTTCCGCGGTGTCACGCGCTGTAAGGCCTGCGAGGAAAAGGCGAAGTCCAACCTGGCTTAACCGCGCCGCCGCTTCAATTCTGCCGCCAGCTCCTCACGCGGCGCTCCCAGCTCCTCGGCCAGCTTATTCAACGCCGCGTCGCGGCCGTCCCAGTCCCGCGCCGCGGCGAGCGCATCGAGCGCGATCTCCTCGATCGCCGCGGTGCGTTCCTCGAGATCTCGGGTTCGCACGGCGACTTCTCGGGCCAGCCACTGCTCGAGCTCACGCCGGTCGACTTCCAGCTGGCGCTGGCGCAGCGCGTGTTGCAACGACAGCTCGAGCTCCTCGAGATCCACCGGCTTGATGAGGTAATCC
>DASZNX010000362.1:0-2385 GCA_035551075.1 Gemmatimonadales bacterium
ACCCCGGGGTCCGCGAGCGCCTCGCGCGCGCCCCGCAGGGGCGCGCGGACGCTTTGCGGCTCGCGCTCGCGACGCTTTCGGCGCACAAGCTGCGCTCGTTCCTCACGCTCCTCGGCATCGTCATCGGCGTCTTCACGGTGATCGCAATGATGGCGCTGCTCGACGGGCTGCAGCGCTCGCTGAACAAGACGATGGGGCAGCTCGGCGCGGGCGTGTTCCAGATCCAGAAGTGGCCCAACTTCAATTTCGGGCCGCTCTCCGCCGACGTGCTGGCGCGCAAGAGGATCACCGTGGCGCAGGCGCTGCAGTTGCGCGAGGCGCTGCCCGAGGCAAAACAGGTCGGCCCGGAGATCTGGGAGAACGCCAAGGAGCTGAGCGCGCACGGCCACGTCGATCAGGGCGTGCAGGTGGTCGGCGGGACTCCGGAGTTCTTCACCAACAGCAACCTGACCCTGGCCACCGGGCGCATCTACAACGAAGGTGAAGCGCTCGACGGCGCGCGCGTCGTGGTCATCGGCGCGGCGGCCGCGGACGCGCTCTTTCCCGGGGAGGACCCGGTCGGGCAGCGCGTGCGGTTGGGGCGGATCGACATGACGGTGATCGGTACGCTCGAGCGCCAGGGCGGCATCCCGCTCGAGGGCAATCCCGACAACATCGCCGCCATCCCCATCGGATTGTTCACCGACCTGTACGGCAATTCCCGGTCCGTGAACATCAGCGTCATGGCGCGCGAGCAGAGCGAGATGAAGCGGCTGCAGGACCTCACGGTGGGCGCGTTCCGCCGCATCCGCGGCCTCCGCGCCGAGCAGGACGACGATTTCGAGATCTTCTCCAACGACTCGGCGCGCTCGATGTTCGACGACCTGGCCGCCAAGGTGAACCTGGTGATGTTCGTGATCTGCGGCTTCTCGCTGCTGGTGGGCGGGATTGGCGTCATGAACATCATGCTCGTCGCGGTGGCGGAACGGACGCGCGAGATCGGCCTGCGCAAGGCACTCGGCGCGAGGCGCTCGCGCATCCTCGCCCAGTTCGTCATCGAGGCGGTCGTGCTCGCCTCGTTTGGAGGCGCGATCGGCGTGCTGCTCGGGTACGGCGCCGCCGCCGTGGGGCGGTTCGCCCTCGACTCACCCGCGGTCGTGCCACCCTGGGCAGTAGCGATCTCGCTCGGCGTCTCGGGCGGGATCGGCCTTCTCTTCGGGATCTACCCGGCGGCCCGCGCGTCCCGGCTCGACCCTGCCGTGGCGCTGCGCGACGAGTAGGAACAATCCTGGTGGTATCCGGGTACTTAACTTGCGCCGCGCCGGCGGCGTCAGACTGATGGCCGCCTCCGCGCCCAGATGAATAGAATCTGCCGTCGCCGATCGACTGTAGAAGGAGCCGCAATGAAGATGCGATTCGTTCCGCGCCGCGCCGTCGCCCTTCCTGCGACGGTGGTCGCAGCCGCGCTGGCAGCCTCGTGCTCCGGCGGCGACAGCAGCGGCCCGCCGGCGCCGTACGCTCAGTACGCGCAGCGGTGCGCGAACCCGCCCGCCGGCGATCAGCAGGGGACGCTCACCGACGAAAAGAACTGGCTGCGCACATGGATCGACGACACGTATCTCTGGTACCGGGAAGTCCCGACGCTCGACCCCACCCAGTACGCCACTGCCATTGACTATTTCGCCGCGCTCAAGACGCCGCTTTTGAATCCTTCCGGCACTCCGAAGGACAAGTTCCATTTCACGATGTCGACGGCTGACTGGCTGGCATTCGTGAACTCGGGGAACGCGGTCAGCTACGGGGTAGATTTTTTCGCGGTCAACCGGTCGGCGCCGAATCGTGATCTGCGCGTGGCTTTCGTGGCGAACGGCGGCCCCGGCGCGATTGCGGGTTTCCGCCGCGGCACGCAGATCACCAATGTCGACGGCGCCAACGTGGCTGATGGGGACGCGAACGTCATCAACGCCGGACTTGCGCCGACGTCCACCAACCCGACCCACTCGTTCCAGTACGTGCTTCCCGGGTCTACGACCACGCAGTCGGTGAACCTGACCGCCGTGAGCCTCACGGAAGATCCAGTTCCGGTTCGGCAGGTCTTCCCCGGGCCGAACGGAACGAGCTTCGGTTACCTGCTGTTCAACGATCAGATTAAAACTGCCGAGAACGAGCTCATCAGCGCAATCAACTTCTTCAAGGGACCGCCGAAGATCACCGAGTTGGTTCTCGACCTGCGCTACAACGGCGGTGGGCTCCTCTACATCGCCAGCCAGCTCGCGTACATGATCTCCGGTCCGTCGACCGCGGGAGCGACCTTCGAGGCATTGACGTTCAACGACAAGCACCAGACCATCGATCCGGCGGGAAACCCGGTCGGTCCCACCCCTTTTTACAACATCACCACCCAAG
>DASZNX010000363.1:0-2879 GCA_035551075.1 Gemmatimonadales bacterium
GTATCAGGCCCTCGCGCTTGGATAGCGACAGCGTCGCCGCGTCCCACCGGCCGAATCCCGATTCATGCACGCCCGACGAGCCGCGCCCCGGCGCCGGATGCGACAGATGCGAGAAGAAGCGCGCGTATGGGACGTAATGAGTCGAGTAGGACGCGTGATACAGCGGAATGAACTCGAGCAGCGCATCGTACAGGAATTCGCCGCAACAGAGCACGCGCGGATACCGTGTCCGGAGCTCTCCGATGAGCGCCCGAGCGCCTTCGTGCATGTCGGCCCTTGTGTTGTTCACCCAGCCGCCGATGATGTCCAGGAAGTAGGCGTCCACGCCGTACCGGTCGATGACGTCGGCGATGCGCGCCGTGAGCCAGCGGCGCCACGACGCGACGCCGAGGTTCATGTAGACACCGAAGCCTTCCTGATGGCGATCGTTGTCCCAGTCCACCCAGTTCAGGTCGAACGGATCGCCGTCCACCCGCGCGGTCGCCGCGTCGGCGAAGTTCGCGAAGTTCGGCAGCTTGCGGTTGGATGCATTGGCGCCGAACATCGGCATGATCTTGAAGCCCAGCCGCTGTCCTTCCTGCACCAGTCGCTTGAATCCCGTTTCGCCGCCCATGCGGGGGGCAGCCTGATATGTCGGATAGTCCCAGTAATAGCGCCCGTCCCAGGCGGAAATGAAGGCCAGCACGTGGTCAGCAGGGATCTGCGTGGCGATCCAGCGCAGGATGTCGAGCATCCGCGCGTAGTCGTTGAAGATGTATCCCGTGAAATGCATCCCGTGCAGCGTGACGACCAATTGAATACGGCGCAGCCAATCGGGTACGTCCGTCCGCGTCTCCCAACGGGGGAAGTGATATGCACGGGCGAGATGCGTGTAGTGCGGCTCGACCACAGCGTCGAGTGATGCCGCGCGCCGCACGCACCACGTTGGCACTTGCACGGTCCGCCGATCGAGCCACCCCTCGACTTCATGCACCAGCTCGACGCGATAGCCCTGCTCACCGGGCTGGAAGTAGAAGCGCTTGGTGCGCACGTGATCGTCGAGCGAAGCGAGCGCGGTGCAAGTTCCGTCACTTGCTTGCACGACCGTGAGCGGCGTTCCCATGCCCCACGCCGTGTTGTCGCCGAACAGGTCGCCACCGCCAAAAGGGTAACCCCACAACACTTCGTCGTCTTTCGGATCGAATGGCTCGCCCCCACCCGACGCGAGCTTGCCGCGCGGGATGCCGCGCACGACCACCGTCACTGCCTTGATTGGCTGGTCCATTTCCGCCGAAACATCGCAGAGCAGCGCATCGCCATCCTGGCGGAGTGAGGCGCTGACTCGACCCGCGACAGTCTGCTGCCCACCCGCCCACACCAGTCGCGATCCAGTAAGAGAAAGGCCGCCGCCTGCGGGCGTCGCCGTGACCGAGCCGGCATCGAGGCCGTACGTGTTCTCGCGCGTAAAGACGAGGAAGCCAAATCGCAATCCGGCGAACTCGACCGACGGTTCGGGAAAGTCAAAGCTGAACTTCATGAACGCCCGCCCGCGCGGCGGAATGAACACGTCGCTCGTCGAGGTAAGCGGAAGGATTGGAGCGGGGAGCCAGGAGGCGGGAGCTGGCGGGAGCAGAGATCCGGCGCCGACAGCGCCCATAGCCATCAACCAATCTCGACGTGAAATTGAGTCGCTCATATGGCGGGCCTCGATTGGGTCATCATCGTGTTGTATTTCGCCCTACTGCTGGGCGTCGCATGGTGGGTCGCTCGCCGCAACCGCGACACCGCCGACGATTACTTCCTCGCCGGCCGCAACCTCGGCTGGTTCCTCGTGGGCGCGTCCATCTTCGCATCCAACATCGGCTCCGAGCACGTCGTCGGGTTGGCGGGCGCGGGCGCGACGAGCGGTGTCGCGCTCGCTCACTACGAGTTGCATGCCTGGTGCCTGCTCGTGCTGGGTTGGGTCTTCGTCCCATTCTATTCCCGCGCCCTCGTGTACACCATGCCCGAATTTCTGGGCCGCCGCTTTTCCCCCACCGCGCGCTGGGTGCTCTCCGTCATCACGCTCGTCGCGCACGTGTTCACGAAATTTGCCGTCTCGATTTTCGCCGGCGGCGTGGTCTTCGCGACGTTGTTGCCCGAGGTCTCGCTGCACCTCGGCGCGACGACGTTCAACAGCTTCTGGATCGGCTCCGTCGTCGTGCTGCTGCTCACCGGTCTGTATACGGTGCTCGGCGGTATGCGCGCCGTTGCCTATACCGACGCTGTGCAGACATTCATTCTGATCGTCGGATCGGGGCTGCTCACGCTGTTCGGCCTCGCCAAACTCGGCGGCTGGCACGAGCTGCGCCGTGTGTTGGACCCTGATCTGTTCAATCTTTGGAAACCGCTCGCACCGCATGGCATGCAGGGTACCTGGGCGCCGGTGAAGGAGACCGGCCGCATTGCCTGGTACTTCAACGACAACTATCCCTGGCTGGGCATGTTGTTCTGCGCGCCGATCATCGGCCTGTGGTACTGGTGCACCGATCAGTACATCGTGCAGCGCGCGCTTGCAGCCAAGGATGAGCGGACGGCGCGGCGCGGCAGCATTTTCGCAGCCTACCTCAAGCTATCGCCCGTCTTCCTGTTCATCATTCCGGGACTGATCGCTCTCGCGTTGGCCAAAACCGGGAAGGTGCCCGGGCTAGGCGCGATGGTGGATGCGCACGGCAACGTCATTCCCCAGGCGGCGCAAGCCGCCTTCCCGTTGATGGTGAAAGATCTCTTGCCCGAGGGCCTGCGCGGCATCGTGGTTGCCGGACTGCTCGCCGCGCTCATGAGCTCGATGGCTGGCGCGTTCAATGCTTCTTCGACGCTCTTCACGATGGACCTGTACACCAAATTCAAGCCGAACGCCT
>DASZNX010000364.1:0-9036 GCA_035551075.1 Gemmatimonadales bacterium
CGCACCACCGTCATCGTGTGCCAATTGATCTCCAGCACCGATCCCGCATCCCGAGTCGCCACATAGAGCAGCGAGCCATTCGGATGGACTAACAGGTAGTGTGATGTGGCCGGCAAGTCGATAAAGCCAGTGACGGTTTTGGTCGGCACATTGATCCTGAAGAGTCGATTCACGTTCGTCGTGACGAACAGCGTCGTGTCGTCTCCCAGAGCAACCGGCAGAGGATCACCCGTTACCGGAATGGTGCCGATCGCACGATTTGTCGGAACATCGATGATGGTGATGTCGTCGCTGAACTGGTTGGCGACGTACGCTCGGGTCGCCGTAGAGTTGAACACGATGCGACAGGCGTCCCTGCCGACGGGAACGAAGCCCGACAGTTTTGCGGGCCCCAGATCCAGACGCGCCACACTGTTTTGCAGCGACTGCGTGATATACGCGAAGTCATGGGCGAGCGCGATCCCAAACGCGCCGGGAATGGGCACGCGCGTATAGCCTGTATCCGGCGGCGCTGGCACCGGCGGTGGTGGCGGCGGGGGCGGGGGCGGTGGGGGCTGTGGCGGCGGTGGCGGCGGCGGTGTAGTCGCGGTCGTATCGGCCGCTGCGGTGATCTTGTCGGCTGAATTGCTGCAACCAAGTGTGAGGGTCGTTGCCGTTGCAGCAACGAGTAGCATAAACGCGAAGCGTGTCATCATGGATCCTGCGGCCTCCCGCAGGTTCAATCGCAAGGGATGTGCCGCCGTCCAGGAAGGAAAACCGCTCAATCGAGCAGACGGCCGCGCGATTGGACTGCGAGCTTGCTAAGAAGCGGAGATGGCGCTCGGCACGATTGGTGAAGCGGAGAGTTTGTCGAGCCGATACACACGCCGCCCGTCGGGGGGCAGAATGTCCACCCAGCCGGCCTCGTTGGCGATCACGATCTTCCCCGCTCCATCGAACGCGATCTGTCTGGGCCGGCCACCGGTTTCGATCATTGTCCGCACGGACAGCGAGGCGATGTCGATCGCGGCAATCTTGCCGGAATGCACGAGGCCGGCGTAGAGCGTGCGACGGTCGGGACTCTGCGCCAAGGACACGGCGCCGCCCTCGAGCGCGAGCGTGCAGGTTCGTCTGCCCGTCGCAAGCTGCACGACATCGAGCCCGCGATGCTCATTCGCCACGTACAGCGTGGCACCGTCAGGTGACACCACCATCCCCTGCGGCCAGCCGCCGAGCGCGAAGGTACGTTCGACTTCGAAGCGCGATGTATCGATCTCGAGCACGGACCCAGCCGCTCGCGTCGCTACGTACAGCAGGCACCCCGCGGGATGCAAGGCGAGATGATGCGAGGTCGCCGGCAGCGAGAGACATCCGATCACCCGGCCATTTTGCACACTCAAGCCAAAGAGACGGTCTTCATTCGTCGTGACGAATAGCGTGTGACCGCGCGCGGAGAGCACGAGGGGGAACGGATTGCCCGCGACGGGAAAGGCCTGAATCTGCGTGTGCCGATGCGTGTCGATGACGGCAATCTCGTCGCAGTACTGCACGCTGACATAGGCGCGCGCGCCGGAAGCATCGAACCTGACGCAGGTAGGCGTGCATCCGAGGTGGATACTGCCCTGGAACCGTCCGGCCACGAGGTCCAACCGCTCGATCGCCGCTGCATTGACGCGGGTAATGTAGGCCAGATCGCTGCCGCGCACGGCAACGTCGAATGGGCCGCCCCCGATTGGCAGCCTGCGCGGGGCCTCGAATGACGGCAGAATCGGGGGCTCGGGGGGCTCGCACACCACCGGGCGAGCGAGCAGCACGGGAGCGGAATGCCGGAGCGCGGCGAATCGCAGGGCGCGACTCGGGCTGGTGCGCGCGACGAACCAACGCATCACCTGGCTCGTTCCGGCCTCTCTGAGCTTCGTCCAACGGCGGCCGGTGACACGGCGGACCAGACGATAGCAGCTCGCCAACTCCATGCCGGCTTCGCCCGCGATCGGCTTGAGCGCGCCGTCGCCAACGCCCGCGTCAGCGCGGAGCATCCAGTACAAGACGCAGACCCAACCGGCCAGCTCCTCGTACGAGGGGAGGCCTTCGCGGTGCAATAGACGATTCAATTGAAAGCGGCTGCGCAATCCCAGCCGCTCGCACACCAAGTTGGTAGACCCTACGCGGCCATTATCGCAGACGAGTGTGCTGATAACCGCCCGGCCCTGCACTGACAGCCAGGGGAGCGCACGGTGAAACAGAGCAGCGAGAGCGAGTGGCGGCATTGTCGCCTCAGCGCAAGAGATCTACCCACCCGGCCTCATTCGCGACCAGCAGACCGCCATCCCCGTTCCCCGCCCCGCTGACGCCGGGGAGGGCCGCAATCAGCCGAGGTTTCCCTCCGGTGAGGATGTTGGCTCGCTCCACCAGCCCGTCGCGCTCCAGCACCACCAGTCGCCCGGCGTTCATGAGTCCCACGACGACGTAGCGGTCGTCGACCGTGAGCGCGACCCCCATGGCCGCAGTCGCGAAGTCGACCCTGCGGCTCCGTCGCCCGCTCGGCAGGTGAATAACGTCGAGCCAGCCGAGTTCGTTGGCCGCGTAGAGGTGTTGACCGTCTGCGGAGACCACGAGGCCCTGCACCACGCCGCCCACTTCGAAGCGGCGCGAGATCTCGAGATTGTCGGAGCCCACCTCCGCGATAATGCCGGTGTGGAGTCCCGGAGCGAAGATCCAGCGTCCCGACGGATGGACCCTGACCTCCGGCATCCCCAGCGGAATTTCCGTTCGGCGGAGTACTGTGTGGTGCTGTGTGGAGATGACGACCAATTCGTCGCGATTCGTGGTGACATACAGAGCGCGGCCGTCCGGCGCCAGGACTGCACCCAGCGGGTGGCCGGACAGCGGGATCCGGCGAACTTCCTTCTCGTCCGCCAAGTCGATCACGCACACCGCTTCGGCGAACTGGCTCGTGACATAAGCGCGCGCGCCTGATCCGGAAATCACCACGCGTGCCGGTCCCGGTCCCACGGGAATCGTCTTCACGACGCGGAGCGGGTGAATCTCCAACACGTCGACAGCCGCCGCGTGCGGTCGGGTCACGAGCGCGCGTGTACCCGCGACGGTCACGTCGAACGGCGATCCAGCGATTGGAACACGTTCGATGATGGCTTGGGGTACGACGCCCGCCGGTACTAGGGTCAGCGCCGGTGACGCACGAAATCGCTGAACCAGCGGGGGCGGGGGCGCGGACCACCGCGGGCGGTCGATGTCCGCACCGACGGCCATCGCCAAGCGCTGTACCGGTCGGTGGAGCCGGTCTCCCCCACAGGCCTCGCGGAAGCGCAGCATCGCTACGCCCAGGCCTTCGCGCCGCATTTCGGACCAGCGTCTGCCGGTTATGCGGCGTACCAACCGGTACGCGACCGCGGGATCCATATGCTCGCGCGCCGCCAATTCCCGGAGTGACATCCCCGTGGTCTCTGCTTCGAGCATCCAGTAAATCGCGCGAGCCCATCCGCCGACCACCTCGAGGGGGGGCAATCCTTCCCGGCGCAAAGCCCGGGCGAGCCGATAGCGATTGTGGAAGCCCAGCCACTGAGCAATCTCTTGCGGTCCCGATGGGCGTCCATTGACGCAGCCGAGCACGCTGAGCAGCGCACGCCCATCTTCGGAGAGGTGCGGGAGGGCAGCCTGGAGGACGCTCGTAAGCCGAAGTGGTGCCACCGGAAACGCCGCCGCGAGAAGACTCTGTTACACTACGCGACGTATCGTTGTGCCGGAAGAGGCAAGACCCTACCGGTGGTCTCCTCCCCCCGACTGCACGCGCCGCAGCTCCCGCTCGAGGGCGCGGACCTCCTCGCGCATCCCCGCCAACAGCTCTCCCACAAAGCCAAAGCCGAAGAGGACGACGCCCGAGATAACGAGGACGATGATCAGGTCGAGCAATGGCCGGAAACCGATGTGGGGCGGGCCAAAGCGGAGATAGAGGGCCACCAGGCCTACGAGGAGGCCCAGCAGGAACAGGAGGGCGCCTGCGACCCCGAAGAACAGCAGCGGCTTGCGGCCGAACCGCAGCTGAAACCAGACGGACATGAGATCCATCACGCCAACGGGGATCCTGCCGATGCCGAATTTGGAGCTGCCCGCACGCCGGGGGTACAGCGGCACCGGTTGCTCCGCGAGCCGGAAGCCCTGCGAGGCGGCGATCACCACCATGAAGCGGTGCCAGTCGGGGCGCGTCGGGAGGCTGTCCATCACCTCGCGGCGGTAGGCCTTCACGGAATTGAGATCGTTCACCCGCACACCAAACAGCCAGCGACAGAGGGCATTGTAGATGCTCGAAACGAAGCGCTTCTCGTACTGGCCCTGCTTTGTCCCGGTGACCACGTCCGCTTCGCCGGCGAGAATCGGCGCGACCAGCGAGGGGATGTCGGAAGGCAGGTACTGTAAATCGGCGGGATAGAACACGAGCACCCTGCCCCGGGCCACGTCGGCACCCGACTTCAGCGCATCCGCGATGCCGCGTTGGTTGCGGTGCGTGACGACGCGCACGAACGGGTGTTTGGCGGTGATTTCGTCGAGCACCCGCGGCGTGCCGTCGTGGCTGCCGTCGTTCACGATGACCAGTTCGCACGCGTACGGCAGCGGCAGCAGCGCCTCGCGCGCCAGCCGGACGAATTCGGGGAGATTTTCAGCCTCGTCCTTGGCGGGAACGAGGACGCTGACGTCGGGGGCGGTCGAATTCGTCGCGAGGCTCACAGCCTCTTGCGCATCCGAGCGGGCAGAATCCCCAGTTGATCGCGGTACTTCGCCACGGTGCGGCGGGCAATCCGCACGCCTTTGCGCTCGAACATCTCGACGATCTGTTGATCGGTGAGCGGATTCTTGGGCGGCTCGTCGTTCACCATCTTCTGGATCTGCGCTTTGATCGAGCGGGCGCTGGCATCTTCGCCCGTCGTCGTCGAGAGACCGCTCGAGAAAAAGAACTTGAGCGGCAACAGGCCGCGCGGGGTCTGCACGTATTTCTCGTTCGTCACCCGGCTGACGGTGCTCTCGTGCATGCTGATGACGTCGGCCACCTCGCGCAGCGTCAGCGGCTTCAGGTGGTCGATGCCTTTCTCGAAAAACTCGCGCTGCCGGTCCACGATGAAGTTCATCACCTTGAGCATCGTCTGGCGGCGCTGCTCGATGGCCTGAATCATCCAGTGCGCGCTGTTGAGCCGCTGATTGATGAACTCTTTGCTCTCGCCGTCGTACTTCTTCTTGTCGCGCGCGATCTCCTGGTACGTCTTGGAAATGCGGAGCCGCGGCAGGCCGCTGTCGTTCAGGAAGACATGGTATTTGTCGTCGATCTTCTCGACGATCAAATCGGGAATGATGTAGGCATCGTTACCGGCCGAGTACTGGAGGCCGGGCTTGGGGTCGAGCCGCGCCAGTTCATCGGCGGCGCGCTGCACTTCGTCGGGCCCGAGGCCGAACCGCTTGCCCAGATCGCTCCACCGATGCGCGATGAGGTCCTCGAACGCGTCCTTCACGAGCCGATACACCAGGGAGTCCGTGCGCTTGCCGCTCTCGAGCTGCAGCATCAAGGATTCCCGCAGATTGCGCGCGCCCGTGCCGGGCGGATCGAGCTGCTGAATGATGCGCAGCATTTCCTCGACCTCGGCCGGCGTGTAATACGGGATCTCGCGCGCTGGCGATTCGGGTTCGATGGCATCGAGCGCGGCTGCTTCCGCGTCGTCAGTTTCCGTCGTGTCCTGAGCCGCGTCCGCCGCGTGCTTCTCGAGCACCTGGTTCGCGCCCTTGAGAATGTCCTCGACGCTCGCCTGCAAATACCCATCCTCCCCGATGTTGCCGAGGAACTCCTCGGCGAGGAGGCGCTGGCGGGGGGTGAGGTCGAGCAGCTGCACCTGCTCGCGCAGGTGATCGATCAAGTCCTTGCTCTCGACCGTGACCGGCTCGACGTATTCCCGCGCGTCGCTGTAGCTGCCGCTGGGGACGCCGTGCTCGGTGCGGTCGTCGAGCAGAATGTTCTCCCAATCGGGCTCGTCGTCTTTGTGTTGTTCGTCTTTTTCCGGCTTGTTCTGCTGCTGCTCCGCCGCGGGCGCCTGGACTTCTTCCTCGGGCTCGACGAGCTCGAGGAAGGGGTTGCCCAGCAGCTCCTGCTTCAGGTGCTGCTCGAGATCGAGCAGCGGCATGTACAGGAGATCCATCGCCTGGTACAGGCGTGGATTGATCCGCAGGTCCTGGCGGAGCGCCGTGTGCTGATGCAGGCCGGTCTTCATGCGGCGGGCGACAGGCGCGCCCGGAGGCGCGTCGTGAGCGTGGGACCGAGATAGAGCGAAGCGACGCGGTCGTCGAAGACGAGCTCGCGCACGCTGCCCGCGACCTGGACGCGCCCCTCGAACATGATGTAGGCCCGGTCCACGATATCGAGCGTCTGCTCGACGTTGTGATCGGTGATCAAGACGCCGATTCCCCGATGGCGCAGCCCGGCCACGATGGTCTGAATGTCGTGGACGGCGATGGGATCCACGCCCGCGAACGGCTCGTCGAGGAGTAGAAACTTCGGTTCCGTCACGAGCGCCCGGGTGATTTCCAGGCGCCGGCGCTCGCCCCCGGACAGCTGATACGCCTTCTGCTTGCGGAGATGCTTGATGGCGAGCTCGTCGAGGAGCTGCTCGAGCCGTTGTTGGCGGTCGGCTTCTTCGATGTTCAGCGTCTCCAGAATCGCGAGGACGTTTTCTTCGACGGTCAACTTGCGGAAGATCGACGGCTCCTGCGCCAGATATCCTATCCCTGCGCGCGCGCGCTGAAACATCGGCAACGCCGTGATGTCTCGGCCGTCGAGCACGATGGTGCCCTCATCGGGACGGATCAGGCCGGTGATCATGTAGAACGACGTCGTTTTCCCGGCTCCGTTCGGCCCGAGCAGCCCCACGATTTCTCCCTGCGCCAGGTCGACCGACACATTATTCACGACCCGCCGACCTTTGTATGCCTTCACGAGATGCTGCGCTTCCAGACGACTGCCGCCGCGCAGCACCCCATGATCGCCCGTCGTGGATTCGCTGCGCACGAGGGTCTCTTCGGCAAGCTGGAGAAACTGCTGCGCGGCCGCCGTGCGGTCTGCCGGCATGCTGGCCCAGACGTCGGGCGCGAACGCGACGGGGACCTCGCCCCACAACGCGCCCACCGGGAGCACGATCACCTTGAGCATCGCGAGCCGGGGCAGTGCCGACGTCGAGAGATAGGCGCGCGCGTCGTCCACCGACAGGCTGCCGGTATCGGGGTGCGCGCCCTTGGCGTGTGCCCGCAGCTTCAGGAAATCCTCGCGGTAGGCAACGGCGAGATCGCCGAACGTGGCGCGTCCCTCGTCGTCAGCGATGCGCGCCAGGGCAGCCGCAGCAAGCGGGAGCGACGAGTCCCCGCGCGCGAGCAAGTCGAAAAAGCGAGCGGGAGTCGTCATCGCAACGCGGGAGATCGCGGCGGTCGAGGTTGTGGCGGTGCCGGCCGCGTGGTGTCGGGCTTCGCGCGCTTCAGGCTGTCGGCGACGACCGCCGGACGCGGCTCGAGGTGCACGCCATCCGCCTTTCCAGCGACGACCACGCGATCCATGCGATCCGCCAGCATGGTCACATCGATCTGTTGACCGCGAGAGTAATTGATGGCCGGTCCCAAATGGGTGGTGTCGTTCTTCTCCGGATGGTGCGTCAACGCGCGCGCCGCACCGCGTGAGACGATCTGCCGGAGCCGCGACCGCGGCCGAGCCGAGGTCGAGTCCTGCTCCTGGACGAATCGCGCCGTCAACGTATCGCCTGCGATCCAGTCGGTTTCTGTGGGCGGCGTCACGGAATCACGCTTGGCCGTCGAAAATGCCTTGCCGAATGAACGAGACTCCTTGAGCACCTCATCCGGCGAGTCGATGGCCATGGAGTCTGCTTGGATCGTGTAGAGCGAGGATATCGCGTGGGGACGGAGCGAATCGCCCCAGGCGAAGGTCTGCTGCAGCAACCGGTTCGCGACATGGAGATCGATCGTATCGGCCGTCAGCGTCCAGTCGGCGCCGGTCGCCTTGCCGTGCCCGAGGGCTTTCACCTCGTGGACGTCGCGCTGCACGAGGCCGAGCTCGATCCGTGTGCCGACCAGCGTGTAGCTCTTCCCTGCCTCGCTGCCGGTCTCGCGACCCCGTCCTTCCACGCTGGGCTTTCCCACGAGCACCCCGATGCCCTGGGTTTGATCGAGGAGCATCGAGTCTGCGCGGGCAGCGAAATCGCTCCGATCGATCGTGACCTTGCCCCCCGCCCACATGCGGTCGTCGCCTTTGAACCGCATCCGGTCGGCGACGATGATGTACGGCTCCTGCGGGCCCCCCCCCGAGTCGGGTGAGGTTGCCTGGCGGTACTCGACCGTCGGGCGTTGCGTCGCATACATCTCCACCGTATCGCGGACGCCTTTGATGGCGCGCATGTACCGCAGGTTGGGACCGCGGAGTACAGAGCCGTTATGACGATTGACGGCGACGACGTTGTTGTGCGCTTCGAGCATCTCGTCGCGCAGAAAGTACGACGCCAAATGCGCGTCCAGCGCCATCCCCGTGTCGCGAATTTGCACGCGGCCGATGAGATCGAGCCGGCCGAGCGCGCTGTTGTGCGTGAAGCTGTCCGCGGAAATCGTCGTGCCTGTGCCCACGCAGTGCGCGAGTACTCCACCACCGCCGTTCGTGATCTTCTGCCCGGCGGCATTCGTCGACTCGTGGTAGTTGTGTCCCATGGAGTCGACCATCACGAGACACGGCCGGCTCGTCGTGTCCTGCGTCGCCGGAGTTGGAGACGCCTGTAGCAAGAGCACAGCTGCCAGCAGGGGGATCATTGGCTCGGGAGGATCAATCGACCGCCTTGGCCCTTCGGATGCTTGGCGGTGATGTTCTTGAATTCAGGGTCGGAGGTGAACCCCTCGCCCTCGACATGGCGGCCGGGCTCATCCCAGATGAATGGCTTATCCGAGCTGACCTCGTTGCGGGCCTGATTGTAGTACATCACCTCGGTCTTCAGGGTGGCGCCATCTTTGTCC
>DASZNX010000365.1:0-12646 GCA_035551075.1 Gemmatimonadales bacterium
CAATCAGGCGACGGGCTATCGCGACGTGGACTATTACCTGCTGACGGCCAAGGCAGGCGACACGATCTTCGTCGACATCGATGCCAACGAGTTCGGCACACACATGAACATGGGTCTCACGCTGTTCGCAGCGGATGGGAAGACCGTGGTCGCCTACAACAACGACTGGGACGGCGTTGATCCGCACATCGAGTATGTCGCGACGGCCACCGGCCCATACTACGTCCTGGCAGGCACCAGCCTCGAAACGACGCCTTGGGGCAACCCGGCGCCCTACACGATCCATTTTTATCAGGTCAAGTGCCCCACCGACCTCGATCCCGAACCGAATGACACCGCAGCGACTGCCACCGGCGCGACATTGGGGCAAACGATTCACGGCAGGAGCTGTCCGGGCGGGGACGTGGATTTCTACAAATTCCAACTCGATCCTGGCACCGTCGAATTCAATTTCGCGATGGACCCCCACGAGCATCCCACGTTCGGCAGTGCCGCCGAAATCGTAGGCTGGATCACCCTCTACGGCCCGGACGGCAGGACCCAGCTCGCGACGACGGGCGGACGTGGCGACGCGGATGCGTCACCGAGCCGCATCGAGTACACCCTGCGCACGCCCGGCACGTATTACTTGAGCGCCCACATGTGGCCCGGCGGCATTCGCTACACCTATAGCATCTCCAGTCGCCTGATGAGCGGACCGGTGGCCGGTGATCCCATTACGGTCCGCGCAGAAATCGGTAACGGCTATTGGCATGACGATGGGGCTGTCGTCGACCGTAACGGTGACATCCTCGTCAGTGATGGAGGGCAGGGCATCTGGCGAATCACACCCCAAGGCGCAACGTCGAAGTTCGGTCCGTGGATCGATGTGCCCGGCGGGCTCGCCTGGGACGCAGATGGGAATCTCCTCATCGTGAATGCGACGGCCGGCATGTCGGGAAGAACCGAAGGAGGGGTCTTCAAGCTGTCGCCGAGCGGCGAGCTGAAGCGCTTCATCACGGACAGCCGCACGAGCGGGCCGATCGCGATGGCACGGGATGGGAGTCTGTGGCTCGGCGCATGGCAGGCCAAGGCGCTGCTGCACTACGACGCCCAGGGCAATCTGATCGCCGCCTATGATGTCTCGGCGGCGGGAGGCCCGCTACATATCGCACTCAGTCCGTCGGGCGATCCGTACTTCTCCTCCACGGTCCAAGACATTTATCGCCTCCGTGACGGGCACGTGGAGAGGTTCATTCATTACGATCGCACCCCCGGCACCCCCTTCTTCGACATCAACTCGTTCGCGTTCGACGTGCAGGGCAACATCTACATTCCCAATGCCGCCGCCGGAGTCATCAATCTGCATGATGCGACGGGGAAGTGGCTCGAAACGATTTCTTACGAACCGACTGCACCCACCCGGGTCTTCTTCGGGCGTAACACCGACGGCACAACCAACGCCCGGTTGTTTGCCATCGACTCACACCAGCTGATCGAGCTCAACCCCGCGGGCATTCGCGCACCGGGACTGCCGGTTCAGTTCGACAAACAAGACCAGGCGCAGGACCCAACCGTGACAAACGCGGTCGCTGATCTCCTCAAAGGCGGCGGCGTTCTGACGGATGCGCAGCGCCACGATCTGGATCAGCGCGGCAACAACAACGGCCGCTTCGATGTCGGCGATCTCCGCGCGCTGTTGATTCGTGCCGGCGCGTTGACCGGCTCGCGACGGCATTAAGACCGGATTTAGCCCATCAGCCTTAGCCCTCAACCAGTCCTGGCGAACGATGGTAGCGAATCGCGAGCCTTGTCATCATCACGGGAGTCCGCCGTGTAACTGTGTGCGGCGGCGTCCCTTTACGGAGGTACCTTATGGTTCGAGGCACGAGAGTCCTGGCGGGCGCGTTCGCGTTAGTCGGCGTACTCGGCGCGCTGAGCGCAACTCCCGCGGCCGCGCAGCGCGGCTCCTTCACGCCGTGGGCGGGAGCATACGTCCCGACACGGAATTCATTCAGCACCGTCGGCACCGACATCAAGCGCGACAACAGCTTCATCGCGGGCGCCCGGTTCACGTTCTGGGGCAAGAGCGCATTAGGGTTTGAGCTCACCGGCGGCTTCGCGCCGGCGCGTGTCCACATTTCCGGCACCAACACGACCATCAATGGCGATCGCAATACCCAGGTCTTCGTTGGCGGCGCCAAGTTGATGCTCGGGCTGTCTCCCGCCGAGTCGCGGGTCGGCGTCTTTCTGAGCGGCGGTCCGTCACTCATTCGGCGCGGCAAGGATGTTCTGAAGGAAAGTGAAAGCGCGACGGATTGGGGCGGCGTGCTCGGTCTCGGCGTCCGCATCCCGTTCTCGGCAGCAGTCGGTTTGCGCCTGGAAGGCGAAGACTACTTCTACGGCGGTAATTTCAGCACGGGCCGTCAGTTCCAGAACGACCTCGTCTTGAGTGCTGGTCTCGCCCTCGGCTGGTAAGACCAGGACGCATTGCAACGAAAGGGCTCGCCTGCAAAGGCGGGCCTTTTTGTTGTAGAATGGGGGCCATGCCAACCCAGATCGAAGGCCGCCGCGGCGGCGCCATAGGAGCCAAAATCGATTTCCGGGACGGCCACTGGATCGTCCCTGACCACCCCACGATCCCATTCATCGAAGGCGACGGCACCGGACCCGACATCTGGCGGGCCGCCGCCAAGGTGTTCAACGCCGCGGTCGCGAAAGCGTCGGGCGGCAAACGCAGCGTCGTCTGGCGCGAGGTGCTCGCCGGCGAAAAGGCGTTCAACCAAACGGGCAACTGGCTTCCCGACGAAACGCTCGACTTGATCCGCGAGCACCGCGTCGCGATCAAGGGACCGCTCACCACGCCCGTGGGCGGCGGCATCCGATCGCTCAATGTCACGCTGCGCCAAATCCTCGACCTGTACGCGTGTATCCGTCCCGTGCGCTACTTCGAGGGCGTGCCGTCGCCGATGAAGGAACCCGGTAAGCTCAACATCATCATCTTCCGCGAGAACATCGAAGACGTGTACGCGGGCATCGAGTACAAGGCCCACAGTGCCGAGGCCGACGCGGTGATCGAGTTCCTCACGCGCCGGTTCGGCGCGAAGATTCGCGAAGGGAGCGCGCTCGGCGTCAAGCCGATGTCGAAATTCGGCTCCCAGCGGCTCGTCGCGAAAGCCATCCAGCACGCCATCAAACGGCGCCTGCCATCGGTCACGCTCGTGCACAAAGGCAACATCATGAAGTTCACCGAGGGCGCGTTTCGCGATTGGGGCTACGAAATCGCGAAGGAGCGGTTCGGCCAACAGACCGTCTCCGAGGCCGAAGGAGGCGGCGGCAAACGGAAGGAAGACGTCGGGAAGGTCATCATCAAGGACCGCATCGCCGACTCGATGTTCCAGCAGTTGCTGCTCCGCCCCGACGAGTATTCGGTCATTGCGTCGCCCAATCTCAACGGCGATTACCTGTCCGATGCCGCCGCCGCCCAGGTGGGCGGGCTCGGACTCGCGCCCGGCGGCAACGTCGGCGACGGCTACGCCGTCTTTGAAGCGACGCATGGCACCGCACCGAAGTACGCCGGGCAGGACAAGATCAATCCCAGCAGCGTCATTCTCTCGGGTGTGATGATGTTCGAAGAGCTCGGCTGGGACGACGTCGCGCGCGCCATTGTGCGCGGGCTCGAGGGCGCGATCGCCGCGAAGCGCGTCACGTACGACCTGGCGCGGCAGATGCCGGGCGCGACCGAGGTGTCCACCTCCACGTTTGCCGACGGCATCGTCGAGCATCTCGCATGAAGACCACGATCGCGACGCAGCCGCCCCTGAACGCGGCCACGCCATTGCTTGCGCTGATCGTCGCGCAGGGATTCACGCCGCCCAAGGATCCCAGCATCGAGCGCGCCGTTGCCTCCGGCGACTATAAAGGAAAGAAAGACGAGACACTGCTCGTCTACGGTAGTGGCGGAGGCAAGGCCGAACGCATCCTGCTCGTTGGCGTGGGCAAGCCGGCCGACATCACGCGTGCCTCGATTCGCCGCGCGGCCGCAATCGCGGCAAAGCGGGCGCGCGGCCTGGGCACGAAGTCATTCTCGCTCGCCGTCGCGAAAGAAGCCCGCGCCAGTCTCGGCGCCGCCGAGCTGGCGCAGGTGCTCATCGAAGGTGTGGCGCAGGGGAGCTGGCAGTTCACCGAGCTCAAGAAACAACCGGAAGACCCCAAACCGGAGGTCGAGTCGGTCGACCTCCTCTTCGAAACATCAGATAAAGAGGAAGCGGAAGCGGGGCGCCGGGTCGGCGACGCGATCTCGGCAGGGTACGTGTTCACGCGCAACCTGCAGATGCAGCCGGGCAACGTCTGCACCCCCACCTACCTCGCCGAGCAGGCGCGCAAACTGGCGACCGCGCATGGGTTTGGGGTCACCATTCTCGACAAAGCCCAGATAAAGAAGGAAGGGATGGGCGCCCTGATGGGGGTGGCGCAGGGCAGCGCGGAGGAACCGCGCTTCATCGTGCTGGAGTATCAAGGCGGATCCGGAGCCCCAGTGGTCCTGATCGGCAAAGGCGTCACGTTCGACTCCGGCGGCATCTCGATCAAGCCGGCGCTGAACATGGAAGACATGAAGTTCGACAAGTCCGGCGCCACGGCCGTCCTCGGAGCCTTCGAGGTACTGGGCCGCCTCAAGCCGAAGATCAATGTCGTCGGTCTTATTCCGGCGACCGAAAACCTGCCGTCGGGCACGGCCATCAAGCCAGGCGATGTGGTCAAGAGTCATCTGGGAAAGACGATCGAGATCATCAACACCGACGCGGAAGGGCGCCTCATTCTGTGCGATGCGTTGTCGTATGCGCGGCGCTTCAAGCCCGTCGCCGTCATCGATGCGGCGACGTTGACCGGCGCGGTCGTCATCGCGCTCGGCCATCACGCCATCGGCATGCTCGGCAACGACGAGGCGCTGCTCGCCGAAGTGCGCGATGCGGGCGAGCGGGCCGGCGAACGCTGCTGGCCGTTGCCGCTCTGGGACGAGTACCGCGATCTGTTGAAGTCGGACGTCGCCGACGTGAAAAACTCCGGCGGCCGTGCCGCCGGCACGATTGCCGGCGCGTGGTTCCTGCGCGAATTCGTGGATGGTTTTCCCTGGGTCCATCTCGATATTGCGGGGACCGCGTATCTCGAGAGCGAAGGCGCCGGCCATGCCAAAGGCCCGACGGCGATCGGAGTGCGACTCTTCACCGAGTTCCTGCTCAAACGCGCCGGCGCTTGATTCGGGCAGGTCTGCTCGCCCTCGCGCTCGCCGCCGTTGGTGCAGGGGCGCTGAGTGCGCAGAGACCCGCCGCCGCTCAGGCCGACACGACCCGCAAAGACACGACCGCCGTTCGGGATACTACCCAGCGCGACACGCTGCCCGCGCTCCTTCCGATTTTTGCATCGGCCATCGCACCCGGACCGCTGCCCCGGGGCATGCGGTACACCTTCACCGTCGATTCACTTCTCCTGACGAGCGCGCACACACTCAGTGATGTGCTGAGTCACATCCCCGGCGTGTATGTGGTGCGCGGCGGCTGGTACGGCCAGCCGGAGATCGTGCTCTACGCCGGCCGAGGCCCTGCCTCGCTGGAAGTCTACTGGGACGGCGTGCGCTATATGCCCCTCGGACGCGATTCGCTGTATCTCGATCCCGCGCGCATTCCGCTCGCTCCACTCGAGCGCATCGACGTCATGCTGCTGCCTGCCGCTTTGCAGATCTATCTCGTCACTGCCAGGCAGCGCTCGACGGCAACGAGCACGCACGTCGGCATCATGACGGGCAACTTCGATATCGCCGAGTATCGCGCCGGTTACTCGACGCGCACCCGGTCGGGTTTTGGAGCGTCGCTTGTCGCGGACTGGAATAGCATCGGCGTCGGGCCGGTCAACGCGACCACGACTCCCTTCGGTGCGAGCGACATCTTTCTCAAGTTCGATTACGTCCCGCCCGACGGTCGCGTCGGCGCATCGTTTCAAGTCTTGAGCTCGAGCTGGCATCGCACCGGGTCGACCAATGGCCTCGTCCCCGGCTGGCGACAGGACCGCTACGACCGCCAGCTGCGTTTCTTCGTCGCGCAGCGCAACGACGGCCTCGGGTACCGGGTGACGACATCGCTCGCGACCAGTCGAATCAGCCACGATACGGCGGTGGCAAACCGCATGGTCTCAGGCGCGGTGATCGAAGCCAGCAACACGTGGTCGCACGCCAACATCGTCGCCACCGCGCGCTTCGGGGCCGCGCACCTGCCCCAGCAGTTCGAGGCTCGAGCCGGGATGAATTTGCTGTCTCGGTTCACCGTGGCCGGGGGAATCCGCCAATCCTTTTATGAAGGGCAGCGCGCGGGCCTTCGCGGGTTCGCAGCAGCGGGCCTCATCCTGCCACTCGGATTCTCGGCGCGGGCGGAGGGGGCGTGGCAACACGACGTGCAGGCGCCGTTCATCGCCGCGGACTCTGTCCAGGAGGCAACCGATGTCGCAGCCTGGATCCGCTTCGACAGCCGGCGGCTCACGCTGGAGGTCGGCCGCGGGCGTCGCGATCCGTTTGCGCCGCTCGGGTTTGCGGCGGGCATTCTGCCGATCGATTCGCTCGGCCCGACCGCCGCGACGAACTTTCTCGCCGCGCACGGATCGTTCGAGCTGCTCCCGGGCCTGCGCTTTGCCGGCTGGTATTACGACCCCCTCACTGGAGGCGCCGACTTCGAGCCACCGCATCACTCGCGTTTGTCGGTGAGCTTCTACTCGAAATTCTGGCGGGTGTTCAAGAGCGGGATCTTCGCGTTGCGGGCTGAAGGCGCGATCGAATCATGGAGCCGTTCGCGCCTGGGAGGCATTTTTGTCGACAGCACGCGCACCGTTTCACGCGCGATCAACGGCGCGAGCTTCGTCGACACCAACCTCGAAATGCAGCTCGCGGGTGTGACCCTGTTCTGGACGGTCCAAAACATCAACCTCATGCGCTCGAGTTACCTGGCAGGCCTGGGGTTCCCCCGGAGCGCGCAGCGCTGGGGAGCCCGCTGGTTCTTCACTAACTAGCGCCTCTGACTACATTTAAGACCCTGTGCCGCGCAGCATGACAGGCTTCGGCGCTGCCGAAGATCGGGTGTTGAGCGGACGTCTGCGGGTGGAGATCCGCACCGTCAACCACCGCTATTTCAACCCGCAACTCAAGTTGCCGGCCGACCTCGCCGGCATCGAAATCGAGATGCGCGAGCGGCTGCGACAGCTACTCGAGCGCGGGCATGTCGCGGTAACGGCCCGCTGGGTCGAGGGGCCCGTCGCCGAGAGTCCCGGGGTGACGGTCGATCTGGCGCGGGCCAAGCAGGTGCTTCAGGCGGCGCAGCAGCTCAAGAAGAAGCTGAAGCTCAAAGGCACCGTCGATCTGGCATTCGTGGCGCGTCATCCCGAGGTGCTGACCGCGGCGAATGGAGAACGCAGCGCCGAACCGGCGGTGCAGTGGTCGGACGTCAAACCGGTCGTCGAGCGAGCGGCCCGCGATGTGGTGGCGATGCGGGAGCGCGAAGGACAGGCGCTCGCCGCCGAATTGAACGCGCGACTCGATGCCCTCGAGGCGGGAGCGCGCGTGATCGAAGAGCAGGCGCCCGCCCGTCTCAAAGCGGAGCACGAGCGGCTCAAGCAGGCGGTGGCCGAGCTGACCGCGGCGGTGAACGTCGATGAGCAGCGCCTGGCGCTCGAGATCGCGCTCCTCGCCGATCGGGTGGACATCACGGAGGAGCTGGTGCGGTTCCGGTCGCACATCGCCGCGGCCCATGCCGCGCTCGCCTCCGACCAGCCCGTCGGCAAGCAGCTCGGGTTTCTCGCGCAGGAGCTGCTGCGCGAAGTGAATACGATGGGCTCCAAGGCCAACGACGCGCGCATCACGCAGACGGTGATCGCGATGAAGGGGGAGCTGGAAAAGCTCCGGGAGCAGTTGGAGAACCTGGAGTGACGATGACGCCCCGGATCGTCGTGCTGTCGGCGCCATCGGGCGGCGGCAAGACGACGATCGCGCGGGCGGCGCGCGAGCGGTACCCGGATCGGTTCGGGTTTTCGGTCTCCGCCACCACGCGGAAGCCGCGGCCGGGCGAGCGTGAGGGGACCGATTATTATTTTCTGCCGCGCAGCCGCTTTCTCGAGGCGGTGGGATCAGGCGAGTTCCTCGAGTATGCGGAATACGGCGGCGAGTTGTATGGAACCCTGAAGCGCGAAGTCGAAAGAGTGCTGCAGTCAGGACGGCACGTGCTGCTCGATATCGAGGTCGAGGGCGCGCGCCAGGTGCGGCAACAGTACCCGCCGCCTCGCTCGGTTTCGATTTTCATTTTGCCGAGCGATCCGAAGGTGCTGCTCGAGCGATTGCGCTCGCGCAGGAGTGAGTCGATCGAGCAGATTCGCTGGCGCCTGGATCGGGCCGAGTACGAGTTGCAGCAGTCCACGTTGTTCGATCGGTGGATTCGCAACGACGATCTGCACACGGCGGTGGAGGACGTCGTCGCGATCGCCGACGAGACGAGCGGCCGGAGCCGCGACAGAAAAGATTTTGATTGGATGACGAACTATGGTCGCGGCCTGCAGGCCGAGGCGCAGCGACTTTATGAGGAACGACAGGAACAGAAAGGCTGAGCCATGCGGATTGTGACCCCGGCGGAAGTCGCAGGACAGACGCAGAACAAGTACCTCGGCGTGCTCGTGGCCGCGAAGTTCGCGCGCTATGTGAACGATTTCCCGCGCGACCGCTCGGTCGACTGGGAGGAGAAGCTCACCACGCGCGCCTTCGACGAGCTGGTGCGCGGCGGCCTCAAGTACCGCCTGGTCCGGCGGCGGCGGCAGCAGGAAGGCTGATGAGTCTCACCGGCCCCCCCCGTCACGTCGTGCTCGGCGTGTCGGGCGGGATCGCCTGCTACAAGAGTTGTACGCTGGCGCGCCGGCTGACCGAGGCCGGCGCCACCGTCGACGTGGTGCTCACCGCCGCGGCGATGGAGTTCGTACGCCCCCTGACATTCGAAGCGCTCACGGGCCGTCCCGTGCTCACCTCGCTCTGGGAGCGGGGTCGCGCCCTGGCGCACATCGCCTTGGCAAAAGACCCCGATCTCGTGATCGTCGCTCCCGCGACCGCGAACATCCTGGCGCGGGCGGCGATGGGAATGGCCGACGATCTGCTCACGGCCTTGCTGCTCGCTCGCGGCACGCGACCGATTCTCGCCGCTCCCGCCATGAACGATGAGATGTATGCGAATCCCGCCACGACCGCGAACATCGGCACGCTCACGGATCGTGGCTGGATCTTCATCGGCCCGGAGATCGGCGCGCTCGCCGAGGGACCGAGCGAGCGGCCCGGTCGGATGAGCGAGCCCGAGGCGATTCTCGCTGCTGCCGAGCGACTGCTCGCCGGCAGTAATCCGGCGCCCCACAACACCAGCAAGTGGTCCGGCAAACGAGTAGTCGTCACCGCAGGGCCGACACGCGAGCATCTCGATCCCGTCCGCGTGCTGACAAATCCGTCGAGCGGACGGATGGGCTACGCGCTCGCGGAGGCGGCGCATAACCGCGGCGCGAGGGTGGCGCTCGTGACCGGCCCGACAGAGCTCGAGCCGCCGAGTGGACTCGCGACGACCCGCGTCGAGACCACGGCCGAGATGCAGCGCGCCGTGCAGGCGCTCATGAAGGATGCGGACGCGTTGATCATGAGCGCGGCGCCGGCGGACTATCGCCCGAAAACGCATGCGGAGAAGAAGCGTCCACGCGCCGCCGGCCCCCTCACGATCGAGCTGGAGGCGACGCCCGACATACTCGGCTCGCTCGAGCGGCGCAAGGGGATGGTCGTGGTGGGCTTCGCCCTCGAGACGGGAAACGGATTGGCGAACGCGCGGACGAAGATGCAGAATAAGGCGCTTGACTTCGTGATCCTGAATGACGCCACTGAGCCCGGCGCAGGATTCGAGGTGACGACCAATCGCGTGACGATCCTGGGACCTGGCGGCAAGCAAGTCGACCTGCCGCTGCTCCCCAAGCGCGACGTGGCCGAACGAATCCTCGACGTTGTGGAAGAGGCGCTTTGACTGACGCGCGGGCTCTCGCGATCGAATATCTAAAACAGCAGCGGTTGCTTGGCGGGGACTCGGTAATCCTCGGCCAGCCTTCTTTAACCCCGAGCTCGCGCCCGGGATCAGAAAACCCAACGGCAGAACCTGAGAGGTCCCCCGCCTCGCTGACCCCGGGCGCAAACCCGGAGACTCCGGGGAAAAGCCAGCCCCCGGCAACAGACCTCCCCCCGCCGGGCATAAGCTTCGATCCCCCGTCCGCCGATCTCTTCGCCACCGATCCGATCCAGCGGGCCGCCAGTCTTCAGGATGTCGCGTCGCTCATCGCGGCATGCCGGAAATGCAAGCTCTGCGACAGCCGCACGAACACCGTGCCGGGCGAAGGACCCGCGACAGCAAAACTCGTCGTCGTCGGAGAGGGTCCCGGCCGCACCGAAGACGAGACCGGCCGTCCGTTCGTTGGGAGAGCCGGGGAGCTGCTGACCAAAATCCTCGAGGCGATCAGGTTGCCCCGCGATCAGGTCTTCATCTGCAACGTCGTAAAGTGCCGTCCGCCCGAAAACCGGCTGCCGCAGTACGATGAGATCGCCGCCTGCATGCCGTTTCTCTATCGCCAGATCGAGCTCGTCAAACCGAAGGTAATCCTCGCGATGGGCGGCACGGCGGCGCAGTCGCTCCTCAATACCAAGCAGTCGCTTGGCGCGCTGCGTAATCACGTGCACCGCTTCCGCGGCATTCCGCTGATCGTGACCTATCACCCGGCGGCGCTGCTGCGCAACCCCAACTGGAAGAGACCAACCTGGGATGACGTCCGTATCGCCGCTCGCCTCCTCGCCGACTGAGCGTTCCACCGAGTACGCCGGCCGCCAGACTCCCTGGAGCAACGAAGCGGAGCAGGCGGTGCTCGGTGCGATGTTGCTCGACCAGGACGCGGCCCTCAAAGTGGCCGAGATCCTGGACGACACCATGCTCTACAAGGAGAGCCATCGGCTGCTGTTTCGCTCGATGCTCTCGCTGATCGAGCGCGGCGACGTCATCGATCCGGTCACCTTGCGCGACGAGCTGTCGCGGCGCGGCGACCTCGATCGCGCGGGCGGCATGGAGTACATCGCCGCGCTGGTCGACGTCGTGCCGACGGCGGCCAACGTCGAACACCACGCGAAGATCGTGCGCGACAAGGCGGTGCTGCGGCGGCTGGTCGAAGCCGCCACCGGCATCATCCAGGACGTCTATGAGGGCCACGACACCGCCGGCGAGGTGCTCGATAATGCCGAGCATCGGGTCTTTCAGGTCGCGCAGTTCCGGCGCGCGGAAGAGTTCATTCGCATCAAGGAGCTGATCTGGCCGACGATGGAGCGCATCGAGTCGCTCCAATCGGGGGCAGGCGCGTTGACGGGGGTGCCCAGCGGATTCACCGACCTCGACCGCTACACCGCGGGCTTCCAGCGATCCGATCTCGTCATCCTCGCCGCCCGCCCGTCCATGGGCAAAACGGCGCTGGCGCTGAACATCGTGCAGCATGCGGCGATCGAGCACAACACCGCGATCGCGTTCTTCTCGCTGGAAATGTCCAAGGACCAGCTGGTGCAGCGACTGCTCTGCTCGGAGGGGCTGGTCGACGCGCAGCGGCTGCGCCGCGGGCAGCTGCGTGATGACGACTACCCCAAGCTCGCGCGGGCCGCCGGACTCCTCGGCACTGCGCCGATCTGGATCGACGACTCCGCCGCGCTGACGCCGCTCGCGATGCGATCGAAGGCGCGCCGGCTCAAAGCCGAGCACGATATCGGCCTCGTAATCGTCGATTACCTCCAGTTGATGCAGGGGCCCGGAGATGTTGAGAATCGGCAGCAGGAGATCTCCTACATTTCCCGCTCGCTCAAGGCGCTTGCCAAGGAGCTCGACGTCCCGGTCGTCGCGATCTCGCAGCTGTCGCGCGCCCCCGAGCAGCGGGGCGGCGAGCACCGGCGCCCGCAACTGTCCGATCTGCGGGAATCGGGCGCGATCGAGCAGGACGCCGATGTCGTGTGCTTCATCTACCGGCAGGAGTTCTACGACGGGCCCGTGGACCCCAAGACGAACGAGAGCATCGAGGGCATCGCCGAAGTGATCGTGGGCAAACAGCGCAACGGCCCAACCGGAGCCGTGAAACTCTTCTTCAAGAAGGAATACACGCGCTTCGACAACTACACCGGACGCGAGGCTCCCGCGAGTGTCTAAGGCGCGTTCGGTGTTTCGGTGTACCGAATGTGGCGCGGACCAACCCAAGTGGGGCGGCCGCTGCGACGCCTGTGGAGCGTGGAATTCACTGGTGGAAGAAGCGGTCGGCCGGACGGCCCGACGGCCGGACGGCCGCAGTTCGTCAGGAGCATCCCCTGTACGGCTCTCCGAAATGCAAGCCACCGCAACGTCCCGCTGGAAAACAGGTCTCGCCGAGTTCGATTTCGTTCTGGGCGGGGGAATAGTCCCAGGCTCCGTCACCCTCGTCGGCGGGGAGCCGGGGATCGGCAAATCCACGCTGCTGATGCAGTGCGCCGCGCGACTCGAGCGCCAGGGCGTCGGCACGCTGTACGTCTCCGGCGAGGAGTCGCCTGATCAGCTGCGATTGCGCGCCG
>DASZNX010000366.1:0-3736 GCA_035551075.1 Gemmatimonadales bacterium
GTCGCGGGCACCACGGGATCGACCTCCGGTTTCTTCCGGAGCGGGGGGAACGAGTACCTGCTCAAAAAGTTCTTGCTGCCGTTCCCCTACACCCTCGTACTCGCGGGCGTGGTGCCGCCCGATTCGATCGCCCCCGCCGACAGCGCCGTGCCGTGGGCGATGATCGCCGACGACCCATTCACACCGCCGGCGGATCCAGCCGGCGGGCTGACGGCGCGCGTACAGGTGATTAACGCCGCGCCGATGGCAGATACGACCGGGCTAGCGCAGGGGACGAAGCTCACGGCCATCTTCGACAACGGGGCAGGGCTGGCGGATACGGTCAAGGCCTCGTACCGCGCCTCGAGCGGGTTCGTCAATCCGCCAGCGGGCACATACACGCTCACCCTCTTGAGTGGGAGCTTCGTTTACTACACAGCGAGCGTGACGCTTGCGAAAGGGGAGGTCCGCACGTTCATCGTGCAGAGCACGGCGTACGCTGCGATCCCCGGTCCCGCGAACACCAAAGTCACGAACCTGCTCGATAATCAGTGGTAGCCATCCTCTGGGCTGCGGCGCTCGCGGCCCAGTGCACCGCCCGCCCCACCCTCAACGATTTCGAGCGCGCCGGATTCATCACCGCGGCCAGCCGACCGGATTCCATCGTCACCGTCCACGTGCTGACGACACCGGGCTGCCAAGCGAGCGTTTTTGAGGCGCTGCGGGCGCTGGGCGCGACCCGCCGCTTCGCCGACCGGCGCGTCGGTTACATCGCGGTTTCGATCGCGCCGAGCAAGGTGCTGAATGTGCTCGACGTCGGCGGCATCGACTATGCGATGGCGACGACAGGGTGGGACTTCCGGCTCACGCTCCGGCCGGACACGAACTTCGTCCCCCATGCACGACGTGCGGTCGCGCCGGTTCCGCCGATCACCTTGCCCATCCCGCGCGTCGCGACGAGCCTCCCAGCCGATGGTCCATACTTCGCCGCCGCGGAAGCGGGGCTCACCCAGCTCTGGCAAGCGCATCCGCTAGCCGACGGGCGCGGTGTACGCGTGGCATTGGTTGACGAGGGCGTTGATCTGCTGCATCCAGCGCTCCGCGTCGCCCGCGATGCTCGAGGTCGTCCCATTCCAAAGTTCGCCGACGCCGTGACGCTCGCCGGCCTGGACGAGAATGATGCGTGGGTGCGCTTCACGACGACGGTCCGTGCTGCACGCGGGGTGTTCAGGACGGCCGGTCACACCTGGACCGCGCCGCACGATGGCCCGTACCGCTTCGGGATCTTCACACGCTATCAGCGCCTTGGCGACTTCGACGATGACGATCTACTCGTCAACCCTCGCTGGAAAAGCGTGTGGCTCTCGGTCGGTGTGTTATGGGACGAGCGCAGCAATCGCGTCTGGGTTGACACCGACGGTGACCTGAGTTTCCGAAACCAGCGCGCGCTCGGCGACTATGGGATCACGCATGACATCGATTGGTTCGGCTTGCAGGAGGGAGATGCGGACAATCGCCTGCCGTTCGGCGTCAAGATCGATCGCGCGCGCCACGCGGCATTTCTGACGCTGGCAGTCGGCGGACACGGGGCGTACACCGCCGGTCCCCTGGCCGCGAATCGCGCGAGCGGTGGCCTATTCGACGGCGCGGCGCCTAACGCACAGATCGTGGATGTGCATTACCGCCCACGCTTTCCCGCGTACCTGGCAGCCTTCGCCCGCCGCGATGTGGATGTGGTGAACTGGTCGGGCGGATGGGGGCAGCCCTCCGTGTTTGGCGATCATTACGACGGCAACGCCGATTTCGATCGTCGCGTGCTCGAGCGGGCGATCGATGTGTACGACAAGCCGATGGCTTGCGCCTGCGGCATGAGCAATGCCGTCAACGTCTGGGATTACCAGAGCCCCGAGATGCTGCGGCGCAATCGCCAGATCCCGCCGCCGTACGGCGAGTTTATCGCCGGCCCCGGGTGGTGGTTCACGCCCGATGGCGTAGAGAATCTGGAGTTTGCACCATCGACTTCACTCGTGACCGAGTCACGTTATTTCGCGTACGGCCTGTTCTGGGAAGATGGGAAGCGGCACAACATCCGGGGCGACGCCGTGGAGCCATGGGCTCCACCGGGATATCAGGTTGGCGCGAATCCCTCACCGACGATTCCCGTGGTGAGCGGCGTGTTGGCCGATCTCATCAGTGAGGCTCGTCGCACCCACGTTCGCTACAATGCGGCGCGACTCACCCAGGCCGTGCGAATCGGCGCGCGACGCTTGCCGGGATATCCCACCGCCGAGCAGGGATTCGGCGTCATCAATGCCGCGAATGCGTGGCAACAGCTCGCCGCGATGTCACGAGGTGACGATCCAGCCGTGCCCCAACTGACCTCATTTACAGTTTCACGCAGAGACAGCGGTCAACTGCGGCCAGTGTACGGCTTTCACGCCGACGAGCCGATGGCCGGTGGTATCCTCTCCGGTGAGTTATGGATCACTCGACACGGCGGACGCGGCGGCAGTCGTACGTACCGCGTCACCGTCGCGGGAGACGACGGCACATACCGTGTTCTGGATTCCGTGGTCAGTTTCACGCGCGGTCGTCCCGTGCGCGTCCGATTCGAAGCGAAGCGAACGCCCGGACTGCACGGCGCTTTCCTGCAGCTCCTCGACACATCGGCGAATGTCGTCATTCAGGCCATTCCGCTCGGCCTGCGGGTTCCTGAGATCCCGGATACGTTGCCCGGGCGGGTGGAACGATATCGGGCGACCATCCCTCCGCGCGGCTTCCATTTCTTCGTTCCTCATGTCGACACGGCGACGCAGTCGGTCCGGTACTCGCTGCGCATTCCGGTCGGGGGCGAGCAGAGGCTGCAAGCCGCATTGCCAGTCGGCTCGCCGGAGCCAGCAAAAGAAGTCACGGGCGACTCCATCGATCCCCGACATCACGTCGGTCCGATGCAGACGTTCCGCGCGACGACCCCGAACCCGTGGCCCGGCACCAAGCGTGTCCTCGTAGCGAATGGTGCGCTCGTCATCGAGTATGAGCGCGCCGAATCGAAGCCCGACCCCGACGTGCCGATCACCGCAACACTCGAGGTCGAGCAATTTGCCGTCACGATCGTTCCGGACTCTTCCGGCCTCCTGGTTCGGAACGCTGGGGCGGCAGTCGCCGGGCAGGTGGAGTTCTACAGCGCGCAGGTCGACTCGAGCGATTGGACTGGCGTCGGGCCGCACGGGATGGTGACCGTTACGCGTGCTATTCCGGAGAAGATCGCGCAATGGCGCATGTCAGTAAACGCGATCGGAGCACCAAGCAAAGACATCGACGCGTTTGTCTTGCAATGCGCCGCGAAAGAGGCGTGCGAGGTCCAGGATCAGAAGACCGTGGGGCACGCGGGAGCAACTTTTGCATTGGACGATCCCGCGGCCGGCGAGTGGCGCATCGTCATTCGCGCGCGCGCCCCAATGGGTGGTGCCGCCCGCTACCGCGTGCGCGAAGCCTTGCTCGATTCGGGCACGGTGCCCGGAGATCGCAGTGTGCAACGGGCGACGGGCGAATCCTGGTCGCTTCCGATTCCGTCATCAGCACGCTATGCGTCATTTCGGATCGACCCACCTCGTGCCCTACGGATCGCGGTTACGCCCCTGACGCCGGGATTGCCGTAGGCGATATTTTCGATCTCTATGAGATCGATTGCGGTTGTCGGTTATCTCGCCTGCTTCGCGCTCGGTCCGACCACAGTGCGCGCGCAGTCACTCGATCG
>DASZNX010000367.1:0-8211 GCA_035551075.1 Gemmatimonadales bacterium
CAACGAGACCGTCGCGCGCGCGATACAGCGCGGCTTTCTGCGTGACGTGGATGTGCTGTGGGGCACCGGGACAGCGCACGAACCACAGTACGCGTCCCTCGCGGTTCCCGGCCGGATCGTCATTCGCGGCTTCTTCGATCCGATCGGAGCGGCGTACGCCGCCGCCGATCTCGTCGTGGCGCGCGCGGGCGCGATGACGGTCGCCGAGTTATGCGCCTGGGGCAAGCCGAGCATCCTGGTGCCGCTGCCGACAGCCGCGGCCGATCATCAAACGTTCAACGCCCGCGCGATGGCGGCTGCCGGCGCAAGCGTGATGCTCGTCGAGCGTGAGCTCGGCCCCGAGTCATTTGCCAAAACCGTCAGCATCCTCGTCGGCGATCGGGTCCGGCTGGACGCCCTCGGCAAAAGCGCCCGGGGTCGGGGCCATCCGAATGCCGCCCGAACCATCGTTCAGAAGGTTTTAGAGCTTTTGCAAGTTTAGTAAATTCGCTATATTAGCTGCCCACAGATGACCTTGTTTCGAACCGGGGATCCCCGACCCATCCATCTCATGGGCATAGCCGGGGCGGGGATGAGCGCTCTGGCGTTGATTGCCAGGCACCGGGGAGTCGCCATAACTGGTTGTGATACTGATACTTCCGGACCAGGAATCGCCGATCTAACGGCGTTGGGAGTGCGTGTTCTGCAGGGTCACGATCCGAGCCATGTCGATGGAGCTCGGGCAGTTATCGTGACCGCGGCGGTGCCGCCCAACCATCCCGAATTGGAACGCGCACGGGCCCTGAATATACCGGTCGTGAGGCGCGCGGACGCCTTGGGAGAGTTGGTGTCCGGCGGAGGAGCAAGCCTCGTGGCGGTCGCCGGAACCCACGGCAAGACCACCACCACCGTCATGGTCACAGAGGCACTCACGGCCGCCGGGCGCAACCCCACAGGACTCGCAGGCGGCCGAGTTGCTGAATGGGGTGGCAACGCGCGCATTGGTGGTGAGCAGCTGTTCGTGGTCGAGGCCGACGAGTACGACAAAGCGTTTCTGTCGCTGCGGCCGACCGTCGCGGTTGTGAACAACGTCGAAGCGGATCACCTCGAGTGCTATGGCAGCGTGCCTGCCCTCGAGGAAGCGTTCGCGGAGTTCGCGGGCCGCGCCCAGCGCGTGATCGTCGGAGCCGATGATCCGGGGGCCGACCGCGTGGCGCTGCAGCTGCAGACGCCCGTCTGGCGCGTGGGTTTGGGACCTACCACCGACGTGCGCATTCGCGCCGTGCGGCTCGAGCCAGGCGGTTCGCGCGCGACGATCTTGCTGCCGGGCGGGCATACCGTCGAGCTGCAGCTCGCGGTCTTGGGAATGCACAACGTCCGGAACGCGGCCGTGACGCTCGGCGTGTTACAGGCGCTGGGCGCCGACCTGCAGGCAGGCGCGCAGGCGTTGTCCGCGTTCCATGGTGTCGGCCGGCGGTTCGAGCGAGTCGGTGAAGCGCACGGTGTTACGGTGATCGACGACTATGCGCATCACCCGACGGAAGTCGCGGCTACGCTCGCATCGGCGCGTCAGGCGTATCCGGGACGGCGAGTGGTCGCGGTATTTCAACCGCACCTCTACTCGCGCACGGAGCTGCAGGGCGAGGCGCTGGGCAAAGCGCTCGCGGCAGCGGATATGGTGATCGTGGCGCCGATTTATGGTGCGCGCGAGCAGCCGATCGCCGGCGTGACGCATCACATCGTGGTGCGGGGCGCAACGCGAGCGGGCGCCGCCACGGTGGCGGTGCGCGATCGCAGTGGTCTGACGAATAACGTCGCGCGTGCCGTCCGGCCCGGCGATGTGGTGTTCACGCTCGGCGCGGGCGATGTCACGCGCGTCGGGCCCGAGTTGCTGGAGCAACTGAAGGCGGGCAACGGAAGGCACGGGGCCGTCGCGTGAAGTGGCGGTTTCGCATGCCGCGGATCCCGCGGCTGCCGCGCGCGTCGTGGCGGGTGCTGCTCTGGGCGGGCGCGGCGATTGTCGTCATGACGGCGTGGACGACGGCGCCCCTCGTGCTCCGGCGGCTCGCGTTCTTCCGCGTGCGCCAGGTCGAGCTGGTCGGCATCCGCTATCTCGACGCCGATCAGGTGCTCGCGGCGTTACGGCTGTCGCCCGAGGCGAGCGTGTTCGACGACATGCGCGTGCTCGCGGATCGCTTGCGGGGGCTGGACGGCGTCGCCGATGTGACGATCGGACGGCGGCTGCCTGCTGTGTTGAAGGTGATTGTGCGGGAGGTCGAGCCGGTCGCCCTGGTCGCCAATGCGCGTGGGGCGCTCACGGTCGTCGGTGCCGACGGGCACGCACTGCCATTTGAGCTCGTGACCCTCGATCTTCCGGTGGTGCAATCCGCCGACAGCGGCGTCGTCGGCGTGCTGGCGCGGGTCCAGGCATTCGACCCCGCGCTGTTTCAATCGATCGATGGCGCGCGGCGCCTCGATGCGCAACATGATGTCGCTCTCGAGCTGGGCACGCGGCGTGTGCTGTTGACGCGCGACGCGGGGCCGGAGGTGATCCAGGCGGTGATGTCGGTGGCGAGAGATCTGGCAGCCAAACGGCGCCCCTATGCCGAGCTCGACGGCCGCTTCGCGGGCCAGGTCGTGGTCCGGCGGCGCGCGGCCGCAGCCGAGATGCCATGACCGATCGCCGACTGATCGCCGGGCTCGATCTTGGCAGCACCAAGACGTGCGCTGTAATCGCGGAGCTGGCGGGTGAACTGCCGCGTGCGCCGATCGCCAAGATTCTCGGCGTCGGGCTGGCGAAAAACAGCGGTGTGCGCCGCGGCATGGTGCGGGACATTGAGGAGACGACGCGCTCCGTCGCCGCCGCGCTCAAGGACGCGGAGCGCATGGCGGGCGCGCGGGTGCCCGACGTCACGTGCGGCATCGCCGGCGAGCATGTCTCCGCGCGCAGCTCGTCGGGGGTGGTCGCCGTGAGCGGCGAGGAGATCACGCCACAGGATGTGGCGCGCGTGAATGAAGTGGCCCGCGCCGTGTCGCTCGGCCGCGATCACGAGCTGCTCCACGACATCCCGCAAGAGTACATCGTCGACCAGCAGCACGGCATCTCCGATCCCGTCGGCATGACCGGGACGCGGCTGGAGGTCGAGATGTATCTCGTGACGGCGCAGTCGACGGCCGCGCAGAATCTGCGCAAGAGCGTGCAACGCGCGGGTTACCGCGTCGCCGATCTCGTGCTGGAGCCGCTCGCCGCCTCGTACGCGATTCTCACCGACGACGAAAAAGAGCTGGGGGTTGCGCTGGTGGAAATCGGCGGCAGCTCGACCGGCGTCGCGATTTTCCACGAGGGCAAGATTCGCCATCTCGCGTCACTCAAGTTTGCCGGCTCGCACGTCACCAGCGATCTCGTCCAGGGCCTGGGTGTGACGCAGTCGGACGCGGAGCGCTTGAAGGAGCGGCACGGCGCGGCCTACACGCCGCTGGTCGATGCGGGCGAAATGGTGAGCCTGCCGTCCACGCCGGGCCAGGGGGCGCGCACCGCGTCGCGCGAGCTCGTGGCGCACATCATTCATCAGCGCATGGACGAGATCTTCCAGCTCGTGGCCCGCGAATTCGAGCGCGCGGGTTACGGCGCCGGTCGCCTGCCCGCGGGCGTCGTGCTCTCCGGCGGAACGGCGCATCTGCCGGGCATGGTCGAGCTGGCCCGTGAGGTGTTCGCGGTCCCGGTCCGCGCCGGCCATCCCGAGCTCGGCATCTCCGGACTGGTGGACAGTGTGCAAGCGCCGCGCTACGCGGTGCCGGTGGGGTTGGTGTTGTACGCTGCGCGCAAGAGCGCGCAGGGTTCTGCTCCCGGCGTGTTGTTCGGGGGTGCTCCCGAGAAAATTTTTGGACCTCTCAAGCGATGGCTGCAGGATTTCTTCTGAGCCCTAGGGGAGACTCATGATCTTCGAACTCGAAGAAACCGTTACGCAGAACGCGCGCATGAAAGTCGTCGGCGTCGGCGGAGGCGGCGGCAACGCCTTGAACCGCATGATCGACGAGCACGTGAGCGGAGTCGAGTTCATCTCGGTGAACACCGATGCGCAGGCGCTCCTCAACAACAAGGCCGATGTCAAAGTCCAGATCGGCAAGAAGCTGACGCGCGGGCTCGGCGCCGGCGCGCGCCCCGAGATCGGGCGCCAGGCGATCGAGGAAAACCGCGACGAGGTCCTGCACGCGCTCCAGGGTGCGGATCTGGTGTTCGTCACGTGCGGCATGGGGGGCGGGACGGGCACCGGCGCGGCGCCCATCATCTCCCAGGTCGCGCGTGATCTCGGCGCCCTGACGATCGGGATCGTGACCAAGCCCTTCCTGTTCGAGGGGCGCAAGCGCATGCGGCAGGCAGAGATGGGGATCGCCGAAATGCGCAAGCACGTGGATACGATGATCGTCGTCCCGAACGAGCGGCTGCTCGCCGTCGTGGGGAAGGGCATTCCGTTTCAGGACGCACTGAAAAAAGCGGACGAAGTGCTGCTGCACGCGACACAGGGCATCTCCGCCCTCATCTGTGTTACCGGCCTCGTCAACGTAGATTTCGCGGACGTCCGCACCGTGATGCAGAACGGCGGCGCCGCGCTGATGGGAACCGGCACGGGACGCGGCGAAAACCGAGCGATGGAGGCGGCGCAGCAGGCGATCTCGAGCCCCCTGCTCGACAACATCTCGATCGCCGGCGCGACGGGCGTGCTCATCAACATCACCGGCGGCGAGGATCTCACGCTCGGTGAGGTGACGCAGATCAGTGAAGCGATCCACGACGCCGCGGGCGACGAGGCCGAAATCATCTTCGGCGCGGTGAACGACCCCGCGATGCATGGCGAAGTGCGGATCACCGTCATCGCTACGGGGTTTGACAAGACCGGCGCGATGGCCGATGCGCTGGCCGGACAAACGGCGCGGCCGGCCGCGGGCGTCCTGCCGTTCCGCGATCGCGCGACCAAGTCCCCGCCGGTGCCGACGCCGGGATTCGTGAAACCGGGCGAGACCGCCCCGAAGCGCGGTCCGGTGCAGCCGCCCCTGAATCCGGAGCTGAGCGAGATGGAGATTCCGACTTTCATCCGGAGACAGATGGACTGATGTTGTTGCGGGCGTGGCGAGCGGGTCATTACGTCGCAGCAGGAGCATTGACGGCTGGGATGTTGGTGTGGGCGGCGCACGAAGCGTGGCCGTCGCGCAAAGTGATAGTCGCGCTGCCCATCGTGGTGACGCGCGCCTACGACGAATGGGCCGACACGCTCGGCCGCCGCGAAATGCTTTCCACCGTGCTCCAACGCGCCGGCATCACCGGCCGCGAATACGTCTCCTTCATGAAAGCCGCGCACGTCCTGAATCCCCGGCATATGCAGCCGGGGCTCATTTTTGAAGTGCGGCGCCAGAAAGGGCAGTCCGTCGCCAACCGTTTGGGCGTGCGGCTCGATCCCGAACGCCGGCTCTGGATGATACGGCTCGGCGCGGACTCCGGATGGAAGGAAGTCGTCGAGGGCATCCCCTGGTCCACCGAGCGGTTGCGGACGACGGCCGTGATTCAAACCAACCTCTACGACGCGCTCGATGCCGCGATCCCCGATTCCTTTCTGCCGGCGCGGCAGCGCGTCGGTCTCGCCTGGGCGATCGCCGACGTCTACGACTGGGAAATTGATTTCAGCCGCGATCTGCGCCCGGGCGATCGTGTGGACGTGCTGATCGAGCGGTTGCAGTCACCGGAAGGAGAGCGGCGGCTGGGCCGCATCCTCGCCGCCCGCGTGGAGGTCGGCGGGACCCCGAGCTTCGCGTTCGCCTTCGACAATCCGCAGGGTCAGACCGCGTTCTACGATGAGCGCGGCCGCTCGCTGCGGCGCGCGTTCCTGCTCGCGCCGCTGCGCTTCAGTCACATCTCCAGTCGCTTCGGCAATCGCTTTCATCCGATTCTGAAGCGCTGGCGCAACCACGAAGGAACCGATTACGCCGCCGCCTACGGCACACCGGTGCGCGCCACCGCGGACGGCATCGTGACGCAGGCGGGATGGAACGGGGGTTACGGGAATTTGGTTGAAATTCGTCACGCCAACGGCATCAGCACGCGCTACGGCCATCTGTCGAGATTCGCGCGGGGACTGCACGTGGGGCAGCGCGTGACCCAGCAGGAGACGATCGGCTACGTCGGCGCGACCGGACTCGCGACCGGACCGCATCTCCACTATGAGTTTCGCGTCAATGGCCGGCCGACCAATCCGCAACGGAAGGATGCCGGGGCGGGGGAGCCGGTCGCCGCGAAGCTGAAGCCCGCGTTCGACAGCGTGCGCGTGCATTTGTTGGCCGAGCTCGAGGCTCCCTCCGTCAGGCCGCCGGCAGCGGCACCCGTGCTGGGTTCGGCGACCGGCGCGGCGCGCGACGACTAACTTTCCAACTCACAATACCTGCTCGTGGAGCTCTACCCCGCCGTCGATATAGAAGGCGGGCGCGTGGCACGCGCCCAGGGCCGGGCCGTCGAGCCGCTCATCGCGCTTGACGAATTCACGCGCGCGGGTGCCCGCTGGATTCACCTCGTGGACATGGATCGCGCGTACGGCCGCACCGACAATCACGAGCTGATCGCGCAGGTGCTGGCGGCCGCAACCGTCCGCGTGCAAGTCGGCGGCGGCCTGTTCCGGGAGATCGATATCGATCAGATGTTCACGCTCGGCGCAACGCGCGTCGTGATCGGTCCGCGCGGCGCCATCGATGCGGCACTCGTCGAGCGATTGCTCGCCCGCCACGGCGCGACCCGCCTCGCGGTCGGAATCGATGCGAAGCAGGGTCGTGTGGCGCCCCGCGGTACACAGGACCTCCTCGAGCTGACGGCAATGGAGCTGGCGCGGCGCGTCACACGCGCCGGCATTCGGACGATCATCTACAATGAGGTGACGCGGGACGGCGCGCTCACCGGTCCTGACATCGGTGGCGCCAGCGCCATCGCGCAGCTGGGAGCCGACGTGATCGTGTCCGGCGGCGTTGGGTCGCTCGATGACCTGCGGGCGGCACGCGCCGCGGGACTGGCGGGCGCGTGCGTGGGACGCGCGCTGTATGACGGCCGGTTCACGGTCGCGGAGGCGCTCGCGTGTCTCTCATGATCCTGCGCGGCATCGCCGTTCTGTCGCTGATTCTGCTGCTGTGGAATCCGTCCAGCTCCCGCATTCTCCCGACCAGCGATCAACCGATCGTCCTGCTCGATGCCTCGCTCAGCATGACCCGGTCCTGGCAAGCCGCGCTCGACAGCGTGCGGCCATTCGCGCGGCGCCGCGCCGTCGTTTGGCGTTTCGGAAGACACGTGACCGCGTTCGACTCCACGGCACCCACCGATGGCGCCTCGCGTCTCGCGACGGCGCTGGAGGCGGCCGCGGGTCGCGCCGGTGAGGTGATCGTCGTGACTGATGGCGCGCTGGACGATGCGGCGACCATTCCGCCCGATCTGTTGCGACGTCCGCGCGTCGTCTTGCTTTCGCGCGCGCCGGTCTTCGACGCGTACCTGGCCAGCGTCGAGGGCATCCGGCATTTGACTCGAGCCGACACCGTTCGGTTGCGGGTGAGCTACGGTGTGGCCGGGATACCGGGCAGGGGACAGGGGAAACGCGACGGCACGATCGTGGTGAGTGTGGGGGATCGGCGACTGACAACGCAGCGTGTGCGCTTGCCCGACAGCGGGAGCGTGTCCACCGAGATCACTTTTCCTGTTTCCCGTATTCCGTCTCCCGGTTGGTCCGTCCTCACAGTCAGGCTCGATGGCATAAACGACGCCGAGCCCCGCGACGATCAGCGTGCATTCGCGATCGAAGTCAGCCTCGAGCCCGCGGCCGTCATTTACGCGTCTCCGCCCGACTGGGAGGCGCGGTTCCTGGCGCGGACATTGAGCGATGTCGCGCGCATGCCGGTGAAGATGTTCGTCGAGACCGAGCCGGGTCGTTGGCGCGACGCCGCGAGTCTCGCGCCTGTGGGCACGGCCGAGCTTACGCGAGCGGGAGAAAGTGCCCGGCTCGTCGTCCTCGCCGGGGATCCCGATCGTTCGCGCGCGTTCATTGGCGCGCGAAAAACGGCGCCTGCGCGACTCGTGTGGTTGACGAATGGGCAACCTGGTGATTGGTACGTCGAGCGCCCGCCGTCCTCCCCCCTGACAGCGACCCTCGCGGGTATCGACTGGGACTCGCTGCCGCCCGCGACCGCGGCCGGCCCTGCGCCGGAGGC
>DASZNX010000368.1:0-10865 GCA_035551075.1 Gemmatimonadales bacterium
GCGGGAAATGGACGGTCTGCGTCTCTCCGGGTTGCAACGCGATGCGGCGAAATCCCTCGAGCTGCCGCACCGGACGCGATGCCGAGCCCGAGCGCTGATGGATGTAGAGCTGAGCAACGGCATCGCCGGCCACTGAGCCGCTGTTCGTGACATCGACCGCCACATCGACGCTGTCACGCGCCTTCATCTGAGTCTTCGAAAGACGCAGGTTGGCGAATCGGAACGTGGTGTAGCTCAGCCCATAACCAAACGGATAGAGCGGCGTGCTCTGAATGTCCCAGTAGCGCGACGTGAACGAGGCCGCGCTTTCCGGCGCTTGCGTGAGATTGTGGTTGTAGTACAGCGGTTCCTGCCCCGCGGCCCGCGGCCAGCTGACGGGCAGCTTCCCGCCGGGGTTTACGGTCCCCAACAGAACGTCGGCGATGGCGTTGCCACCTTCCAGCCCCGGCAACCACGCCTCGAGAATCGCGGAGGCGTGCTCGGAAATCCACGTGATGTCGAGCGGGCGGCCATTCAAGAGTACGACCACGAGTGGCTTCCCCGTGGACGCCGCTGCTTCCACGATTTGCTGTTGAATGCCGGGCAGATCGAGCGTGCCACGCGAAGCCGCTTCGCCGCTCATCATCGCCGGCTCGCCGACAACCGCGATCACCAGGTCAGCCTGCGCGGCTGTCGCTTTCGCCTTCGCCTGCCAGTCCGCGGTCTCTGCCGCTGTTGGCGGCGGTACGGGTTTTTGACCCATGAAGGCGTCGAACATGCCAGGAAACGTCTTCGACATGGGCGGCCCACCTACATAGGTGACGACGACGCCGCTTCCCGAATCGAAGCGGCTCTTGAGCGCTGCCAGCATCGTCATGGGCGGAGCATCTCGGCGCTGCCCGAAGATGCCGGCCGGTGTGGGGCCTCCCGTCATGTCGATCGGTGAATCGGCCAGCGACCCGATCACGGCGACGCTGCGAACGGTTTTTGCCAGCGGCAAGGTCCGGTTCTCGTTCTTGAGCAGGACCATGGAGCGCCCGGCGAGTCGCCGAGCCAGCGCGCGCGACTCCACGCCAATTTCCACCGGCGTGGAGTCGGCCACGTACGGATGATCGAAGAGCCCGATCTGATATTTGACTTCGAGAATCGGCAGCACCGCTGCGTCGATTTGGGCTGCGGTGATTTTCCCGCTGGTGACGAGCTTGGCGAGATTGTTCTGATATGTGCGACTCGCCATGTCCATTCCCGCACCGGCCGTGATCGCCTTGTACGCGGCATCGACGGGATCGGACGCGAATCCGTGCGCGACGAGGCTCGCGACGGCGAATGCGTCCGATGCGACGAACCCGCGGAAGCCCCAGTCTTTGCGCAGTACGTCGGTCAATAGCCAGCGATTCCCGCTCGCCGGTACGTCGTTCAGATCCATGTAGGCGGACATGACACTGCCGACGCCCGCTTGCGCCGCGGCGTGGAACGGAACGAGATAGACGTTCCGCATCAGCTCCTCGGGGACGTATGAGGCGTCATAATCGCGCCCGCCGTCGGCGGCGCCGTACCCGGCGAAATGCTTCATGCAGGCAACCACACTATTCGGCCCGAGCGACCCGCCCTGGAAACCTCGCACCTGCGCGCGCGCCATTGCGGCGCCGAGGTAGGGATCCTCACCGGCGCCTTCCTGAATGCGGCCCCAGCGGGCGTCCCGCGCGATGTCGACCATGGGCGTGAACGTCCAGCGGATCCCCGCTTGGCGGGCCTCACCCGCGGCGACTGTCTGGGCCTGCTGCTCCACGGAGGGGTCCCACGATGACGCCATGCCGAGCGGGATGGGGAAGATCGTGCGGTAGCCGTGAATCACGTCGAGTCCAAACAGCAGCGGGATGTGCAGGCGACTCTTCTCCACCGCGAGATGCTGCAGCCGATCGATCTCTTTCGAATTCGCCAGCCAGAGAATCGCGCCGATGCGGCCGTGCACGATATCGTCGTCGGATGCGCCCTGGACCATGCCGCCGAACGTCACACCCGCAGCCAGGTTGAGCTGCCCGATTTTTTCTTCGAGTGTCATCTGCTTGAGCAGCGCCTGAGCCCTGGCTTGAACGGTTTGAGCGGAGGTGCTGTGAGCGATCAGTAACAACAGCGTAACGAACGGCGGCAAATATCGGCGCATGATCTCTCCTTTGAGTCATGATCTTGCCGCTTCCATTTCCAGGGCGCAAACTGCGACACGCGCCGTGCGGCACGAACGCTGCGGGGTAAATCCATGCTCGTTCGTGCAGGTACCGTCCTCGCAAAAAACTGCCGAAAGGAGATCCCCATGTCCGCCCGCTATTGTTTCGGAGTCTCTCTCGTGTTCCTCGGCGCGCTCTCAGTCGCGTGCGCCGGCGACCGCAGTACCGGACCGCGCAGCACGTCGCCCGCCTTCGCGCTTCAGGCCAACGCGCCGCCACCGTCCGCGCGGTTCTATGTGCAGCACAACCTCGTGTCTGATGGGGCAGTCCCCGCCGATCTCGTTGATCCCGATCTGGTGAACGCGTGGGGCCTCGTTGCCAGTGCGACGTCGCCCTGGTGGGTTTCGGACAATGGGACCGATCTCTCTACGCTCTACAATGGCAACACCGGCGCGAAGCTCGCACTGCGCGTTCACGTTCCAGGCGCGCCGACAGGCGTCGTATTCAATGGTGGAACAGGTTTTCGCGTGACGAGAGGCACTGCATCGGGCGCCGCCCGCTTCATTTTTGACACCGAGGACGGGACCATCCTCGGCTGGAACCCCGCCGTTGCGCCAACAGACGCCGTTCTGGCGGTCGACAGCTCGTCGGCGGGTGCCGTCTACAAGGGTCTGGCGATCGCCAGCACGGCAAGCGGTGACCGGTTGTACGCCACCAACTTCCACGCGGGGAGGGTAGAGGTTTACGACGCGACCTTCCATGCTGCGTCCGGCACCGCGGGATTCACGGACGCGTCGTTGCCGGCGGGGTTCGCGCCGTTTGGCATCCGCGCTCTTGGCGGCACGATCTATGTGACCTATGCGCTCCAGGACGCCGACCAGCACGATGACGTCGCGGGCGTGGGGAACGGCTTCGTCGATGCATTCGACCTCGACGGTAATCTGCTCCGCCGGGTCGCCTCGAGAGGTCGGCTCAATTCGCCATGGGGCCTGGCCGTTGCCCCCGATAAGTTTGGGGAGTTCAGCGACGACCTTCTCGTCGGAAACTTTGGCGACGGCCACATCAACGCGTTCGATCTCGGCAAGTCCCAGGGGAACCGCGAGTCGCAGCAGCGCGGCCAGCTTCACAGCGCCGGCGGACCACCGCTCACCATCGATGGCCTCTGGGCGATCGCGTTCGGAAACGGCGCGGCGGCTGGACCGGATACCACGCTCTTCTTTACGGCGGGTCCGTTCGCTGAGCAGCACGGATTGTTCGGGAAGATCAACGCCAGTCATTAGGACTGATCACAGTGCAAGAGGGGCGCAGCGTGCCGCGCCCCTCCTGTTACCCGGCCTTCCTCGCGATACACTCGATCTCGACCGCGATCCCGCCCGGAAGCGCGCCCGCCTGAATCGTCGTGCGCGCCGGAAATGGCGCCGAGAAGTACGTCTGGTACACCTCATTCATCGCCGCGAAATCGTTGATGTCGCGCAGATACACGTTGCACTTCACCACGTGATCGAGCGACGCGCCGGCGGCCTGGAGAATCGCCCGCAGATTCTCGAATATCCGCTTCGTCTCCGAGCGCACGTCGCCAAGCTCGCGCTCGCCGGTCTCGGGATTGGTCGGTCCCTGGCCGGCGACGAAAATGAAATCTCCCTCGACGATCGCCTGCGAATAGGGACCCTTCGGTTTCGGCGCTTTGTTCGTTGAGATGGCCGTTCTCACATGTTGCTCCGAGGCTAGGGCGCCGTGGTTTGCTGGAATCGCTTCCAGAGGTAATGAACGGGGAATCCCGCCGCGGCAATCCCGAGGCCATAGATCGGCGAGAAGTTGCCAACTTCGATCTGTCCCCAGACGATTGCCGACAAGCCCACGAGGGTGCCGGCGACGAACACCAGCGGCACCCACGGATACCCCGGCGTCCGGAACGGTCTCGGCCGGTCAGCGAGCTTCCGGCGCAGCACGAGCACCGCGCCGACGGCAAAGATCAACGCGGCCCACTCGATCACGACGAAGTAGGTGATGAGCGTGTCGTAGTCCCGCAGCGCGAGAACCATGATGATTCCGACCGTTCCCACTATGAGCTCCGCCGCCCATGGCGTGGACCAGCGCGGATGCGTTTTCCCGAGAAACGCGAACGTCAGTCCATCGCGTGCCATGGCATAGGCGACGCGCGGCTTCGCGAGCAGGTTCGCGTTGAGCGCTCCCAATATGCTGGTCATGATGGCGAACATGATGAGCACTCCGGCGGCGGGTCCGGCGATTGCCGTCATGACAGTCCGCGCGATCGCTTCCTTTTGCTGCGCGATGAGCCCCAAGCGCATCATGTACAGGTACGCGAGATTCGCGCCGATGTAGAGCGTGACGATGATCAACATCCCGACGATGATGATCTGTTTCATCAGCCGCTCGGGCGCGACGACTTCGCCTGCGATCATGCTGACGGCCACCCATCCGTCGTAGGTCCAGATGACCGCCGCGACCGCGCGTGCCAGCCCGCCGCCATGGACAACACCGCCTGCGATGATGTTGGAAAGATTTCCGTGCCCGAACCAGAACGCGCCGAGAATGATCGCCGCCAGCGCGGTCACCTTCACGAGCGTAGTGATTTCGCTGACCGCGGTGCCGACGCGTGCGCCGAGCACGTTCGCGAACGTGAGAATGATGATGGAAACAATCGCAACCGACTGGACGGTCGCGCCCGTCGCGCCCATCCCGCTCGTCAGGTTGAGCAGGAACTCGGCGAAGACGACGGCGAGTGCGGCTACGGTCGTGGGCGTCGTGATCAGTACGTACAACCACCCGAACACGAACGCCGCGGCGTCGCCGTAGGCCGCGCGCAAGTACACGTAGACCCCGCCTGCCTGCGGCAGCAGCGAGCTGAGCTCCGCGATCACGAGCGCGCCGCAAATGCTGATCAGACCGAACGCGGCCCAGAGAGCCATGACGACGAGCGGATTGGGGACGAATCCGGCGATGGTGGGGGGCGTCCGAAAGATTCCGCTCCCGATCGTGAGGCCGACGATGACCGCGACGCCACCGGTGAGCCCGATGACGCGGCGCAGATCGTGCGGCGGTGATTGGACGGGTGTCGTCAAGCGAACCGCAGGCAGACCGGACTCGGGATCGCGATGCGCTGGCTCGTCGAGGTCAGCCTGCCGCTCTCCGGCTCGCGCGCGAACACGACGATGGAGTCGGATCGCTGATTGGCGGCGAGCAGCCACTGTCCGGACGGGCTCAGGCTGAAGTTTCGCGGCCAGTCGCCCTCCGTGGAAACCACCTGCTCGAGCGCGAGCGCGCCGGTTGATTCCGCCACCGAGAACACGGCGATGCTGTTGTGACCGCGGTTCGACACGTACACCGTGTGGCCGGATGCCGAGATGTGGATGTCGGCCGGGTAATTCGTGCCGCTCCAGGTCGCCGGCACGGTCGCGCGCGTGTCGCGCAGCGTGAGCATTCCGCGCGCGGCGTCAAAGTGGAGTGTCGCCACGGTGGAATCGAGCTCGTTGGAGACGAACACCAGCGGCAGTGTTGGATGAAACGCGATGTGCCGCGGGCCCGCACCCGCGCGCATGACCGCGGCACCGCCAAAAATGCGCGGCAGAGACTTCGACTCGATGTCCAGATGATAAATCAGCACTCTATCCGCGCCGAGGTCCGCGGAGAGTGCAAAGCGGTTGGAGGAATCGGGAAGGATGCAGTGCGCGTGCGGCCCTTCCTGGCGATCGGCGATCGGTCCTGTCCCCGTGTGCTTGTCCACAAACGCCACGGAGCCGAGTGCGCCATTCGCCTGGAGCGGTAGCAGCGCGACGCTGCCGGTGCCGTAGTTGGCGACCAGCGCAACGCGTCCGCTCCGATCGACACTGATGTAGCACGGTGCACCACCCTCGGATGGCTGTGAGTTGATTTTCGTCAGTCCACCGCTCGCCCTGTCGATCGCAAGCGCAGTTACCGTACCGTGGTCGAGCTCGTTGACGGCATACAATGTCGCGCCGCTCGGGTGGATCGCGACGAAGGAAGGGTTCGGTCCCGCGTCCGCCGCGCCGACTTGGATCAACTCTCCCGACCGCCGATCCATCCGGACGAGATAGATGCCCTTGGATGGACTATCCTCGGTGTACGTGCCGACGTAGAGCAGATCGGGGTCCGTGTGCGCCTCCGTCATCGTGGTTCCCCGCGCACGGCCTTCCCCGGCGCGACGCCTTCGACTGCCCGGCCGTTCGCGACGACCGACACGCCGTTCACGATTACGTGCGGGATCCCTACAGGTGGGAGCGACGGCTCGCGATACGTCGAGCGATCCAGCACCGCCCGAGGATCGAAGATGGTGATATCCGCGTCCGCGCCGATCTGCAAACGACCCTTCTGCCGCATCGCCGGCACGCGCGGCTCGAGTCGCTGCGCCGGCATGATCGTCATCTTGCGAATGGCGTCCATCAACGAAAGAGAATGGGACTCGCGGACGTAACGCCCCAAAACCTTCGCGAACGTTCCCGTGGTACGCGGATGTCCAGTCCCGTTTTGCCAGTACGCGTCGCTCGCGATGGCGGTGAGCGGGCTCGTGATTGCCGCGGCAACCATGTCCTCGGTATTGGTGTGGACCACCACGGGTCCGCCGGTGCGGCTATAACGCTCGAAGCTCGCGCGAGTCAGCCGCTCGCCCGTTGGCGGCCATTCCAACTCGCTGAGCCGGGCATCGGACGCGGATTTATAAGTGTCCTGGATGGTCGCGGACTGAATTTCCGTCATCCCGGCCGCATACGGATACGCCTCCGTGGTGACGTCGTGTCCCTGCGCTCGCGCAGCGCCGATCATCTCGAGCATCACCGGAGTGTCCGTCAGGGCTGAGCTATTGATGTGAACCACGTGTAACGGCGCACCGGTTTCGGCGGCGAGCGCGAGCGCTTCTTTCAGACCGGCGATGCCGGGGCGAATGTGCACATGCACCGGCGTCTTTGTCTTCCCGGCGACGCGGAATACCGCGAGCAGCTCATCGCGCGTGGCCGCCGGCGTGTACGGAAATCCGGCGCCGATATCGACGCCGCCCTCACGGAGACCGCGCTCGATCCGGTTCGCGATTTCGTCAATCTGCGCGGGCGACGCCGAGCGATAGGCGCCGGCGCCCACCGGCATCACTGTCCCGGAATCATGCATCACCGCCATGCGGACCTTGATGTGGCCGATCGAGACGCCGTAGTTGATGAGTTGACCCCGCTCCCGTTCGTGATACCAGGCAGAAACATCGGACGTGCCGAGCTCGAGCTCCAGTGCGGTCGTCACACCGTCCAGCGCATAGAACCGGTAGGTCTCTGCGGTCTGGCCGTGCGCGTGCAAGTCGATGAAGCCGGGAGCAACGACTAGGCCGCGCGCATCGACGGTATCTCGACCGCGTACCGAGTCGGCTGTGATAGTTGCAATGCGGCCGCCCTCGAGCCCGATATTACGGACTCCATCGAGCCCGGAGGCCGGATCCAGCACGCGCCCGCCCAGAATAACGCGATCGTAAACCGGTGCGCCCACCTGCAGCGCGAGCAGCAGTCCCATGACCATGGGATCACATCCTATCGCTTTTTTCACAAACGCGCGCGAACGAAAAACGGCGAGCCAGGAAGCTCGCCGTTTTTCCGCGATCCGCTGCGCCATTCACCAGGCGATGACGTAGTCCGCGATCTCGAGCAGAATTGAGAAAAGCGACATCCGCGTAACCTCCTTCCGGGGCGCATTCGGTTTCCAGCGTTGCAAGGCGATGCTGCCGGAGTCGCTTACCAGCCGACGACGTAGTCGGCGATCTCGAGCAGGATTGAGAAGAGCGACATGTGCGTAACCTCCTTTCCGGGGCGCTGCGGTCGGGTTGGGCCGTCTGGGACGGGGGGGAGGCGCGAATTCGGCTCTAACAACTCCCCCCGCCAGGCGGTACGTTTTTACGCGAACGGAACGTCGCCCTGCGGTCTCAAACAGGTCTCAACACATTGTGAGCACCCAACTTCAGCTCAATGTTTTCGGGCCGCCGGAGCTCGTGCTCAGTGGCTCCCCGATTCGCTTCCGTACCAAAAAACACCTGGCCGTCCTTCTCTACCTGCACTATGAGGGCCGCGCGCGGGCCGTCTCCCGCGATCGTTTGGCCGACCTGCTCTGGCCCGATGTCCCGCCCGCAAAAGGCCGGCACTCGCTGTCGCAGGCACTGCTCGCTATTCGCTCCCACTTGGGCAACGACGCTGTCCTGGGTCACGAAGACGACGTTCAACTCCGCGCCGAGTTGGCCGCGGATCTAACGGCACTGAAAAACGACGCGGAGCCGCTGCAGGGACTGGAAGACTGCGGCAGCGCGGAGTTTTCACATTGGGTGGACGGCGTTCGCGCGCGGCTCAGAAGCCAGGCGCGAGATAGGCTACGAGAAGCGCTCCAGGCGGCACGGACGAAAGGCAGCACAGCCGAGTCACAGCAGCTGGCGGCGCGGCTGTATGAGATCGATCCGCTCTGTGCCGAAGCGGTCTACGTGCTTGCCGAACGTGCGCTCCTGGAACGCGATGCGGTTGCCGCCGCGCGCCTGCTCAAGCAGCACGTCGAACGCGCTCGCTCGGAGCTCGGCACCAATCCCAATCCCGAAATCGCGCGGCTGCTGCGACGCTTGGAGCGTGGCGAGCGGCCGGCCTCGGCTCCTCGCACAGCTCCGGTCGACGGTGAAACCCGGCAGCGAGAGGCGCACGCGTTCGTCGCTCGCGAAGCCGAGCTGGCCCGATTGGAGGCCGTCGCCGGCCGCGTCGCCGATGGCGGCTACGAGACCTGCCTGATCACGGGTACGCCGGGCATCGGCAAGACATCGCTGATTCGTCGCTTTGCGACAGCGCTGCAGGCGCGGGCGTGGCCCGTGTTCATGGTGTCGTGCCAAGAGATCGGCCAGGCGATCCCGTATGCCACCGTTTCGGAGCTGATCTCGGCGCTGGTTCGCGATCCAGCGGTGGGCGGCACCGACCCGCGCTGGTTGGCCGAAGCGAGTCGCGTCTGTCCGGGACTGCGCTCGATGTATCCCGGCGTTCCCGACGCTCCCGAGGCCCCGAGCGATGCGATTCGTCTGCGCGTCGCCGAGGCGGTGCTCCAGATGATGGAAGCCGCCGCGGACAACGGCCCGGCACTGTTTGCGCTCGACGATCTGCAGTTTGTCGATCCCGCCAGCCGCGAGGTTTTGTTTCTCGTCACTCGCGGGCTGGCGCGGGGGCGGGTGCCGTTGCTGATCCTCGGCGCGGCGCGGATCGGAGCGGAAGAAAGTACGTCGCTGTGGCGTGACACGATCGAGCTGGATTCGCTCGCCGGTCGCGACGCGCTCAGCCTGATCCGAACACTCTCTCCGTCCAGCGACGAGACCGGCTCGCGCATTCATGAAACGATTGCGCGGTTGTCGCAAGGCAATCCTTACCACATCGAAATGCTCGTGGACGATTGGCAGACGCATCAGTCGGAGAGTCTGGCCGCGGCGGAAGCCACGGGCGATGCGACGAAGATTTCGTGGACTCCCCCCGCGGACCTGCGCGCCGCGTTCGCAAGACATTACGGAGACCTTTCGGCCGACGCGCAACACGTGCTCCAGGTTCTCGCGGTTGCCGGCCGCGCCATGGCGCCGCGCGATGTCGCGAGTATGCTGGGCTTCGACCAAGGCACGAGCGAACGTGTGGTGCTGGAGATGTTGGATCGCGGCGTGGGTCGCGTGGAACACGGACAGTTGAGCTTCAAGAACGAGCTCCACCGCGCCTATGTGTATCACGCGATGGAGCAGGACCGTCGGACATATCATCACGCGCAATTCGCGCAGCGCCTGGCGGCATCGAATGATCGGAATCAGCTCCACACGATGCTCGAGTTGGTCCATCACGCAATGCACGCGGGCCTGGAACAGCAGGCTGTGGAGATGGCTCAGGTAGCGGCCGAATTGGCGATCGCCCGGGGAGCGCCGCATGAGGCCGAGCGCGTCTTGACGCTCCTCCTGCGCACGTTTCGGGTGGCGCCGAGCTCGCGGCTGCGGCTGCTCCTGGCGCAGGCGCTGGTGTACGTGGGACAGTACCAGCGTGGCATCGACGCGCTCGCCGAGTGGCAGGCCGACGGGGCCTCCGCCGAGGATCGCGCGCTTGGCGCGCTGATCCAGGCTGACGCGCGCAATCGGGGCCTGCTCGGCAGCTACGCCGTGATTCTGGGCGCGGCCGAGGAAGCAGTTGCCCTGGCGCAGCAGGCGAATGCGACCGCGCTGCTGGTGCGGGCGAACTATATCCGTATGGAGTTTACGCTGGACGCCGGGGATCTTGCCACGCGCGAGCAGGCGGAGGCCGTCGCCGCGCGCGTCGCTGCTTCCGAGGCGTCGCCTGAATGCGTTGCGTTGGCGAATATGGCTCTGGGACAGATCGCCATTTCACGCGGCGAACCCGCGCTCGCCCTGGCGCGACTCGCGGCAGCCGCTCCGGTTCTCGAATCACTTGGCCTATTGATGGAGTTCCGCCGCGCGCTGGCCACGATGGGCATTTCCTACCGCGGCCTCGGGCAGTTCGCGGACGCTGCCCGCACCTTCCGCGAGTGCGTGAACGTCGCCGAGCGCTGCGGCCATCTCGGCTCGATCGCCCACAGCTACGGCCTCCTCGGCAACGTATACCAGGACCTCGCGTTCTTCGACGCGGCCACCGAAACGTATCGTCACGTCGTAGCATCGCTCGAAGTTCTCGACTCAGCGCGAGCGTTCGCCGAGGCGTATTC
>DASZNX010000369.1:0-1808 GCA_035551075.1 Gemmatimonadales bacterium
GGCGCCTGCGGCATTGCCGCCGGGACACCACTCGCGATCCTCGGCGCGATCGGTCAGGCGGCGCATCAGGGCGCGATCGTGAAGGGCGGTCTTTACCTCGAAGCTCTAGCAACGGTGGACACGGTCGTTCTGGATAAGACCGGCACGCTCACCTACGGTACGCCCGTCGTCCGAGATGTTGCGCCCGTCGCAGGCGTAGAACCGGAAGCCGTGCTCATGACCGCCGCGGTGGCCGAGAGGCGCTCGGAGCACCCGCTCGCGAAAGCCATCCTCGCGCAGGCGGCTGTCGCGGGACTGCCGCCGGTCGAACCGACAGACTTCACGTATAGGCCCGGGCTCGGCATCATCGCGACGCTCGAGGGCGAGGAAATCGTCGTCGGGAACGGAGCCCTCCTTATGGCGCGGGGCATTCCTCTGGATGGCCTTGCGCAAGCCGCCGGGAACTCGACGGCTCGAGTGTTTGTCGCCCGGCGAGGCCGATTACTCGGCGCCATCGGGGTTGCCGACCAGCTGCGTCCCGAGGCAAAAGCGGCCGTGATCGCGCTCAAGGCGATGGGGATGCGAACGCTATTACTGACGGGCGATCAGCCGAGCGTCGCCGACGGGGTCGCGCGTGAGCTCGGCGTGGACGAGATGGGCGCCGGACTGCTGCCGGAGAACAAGCTCGAGCGGGTACGAGAACTCCTCAGGCGAGGCAGGAGAGTGGCGATGGTCGGCGACGGCGTCAACGATGCTCCCGCGCTTGCGGAAGCGAGCGTGGGCATCGCCATGGGTTCCGGGACCGATGTCGCCCGGGAGAGCGCGGACGTCGTGCTGCTCGGGAACGACCTCGCAAAACTGGTGGAGACCCTCCGCATTGCGCGGCGCACGCGCCGCATCATCATGCAGAACTTCACAGGTACGCTCGCGGTCGACGGCGTCGGGATCGGGCTCGCTGCCGTTGGCCTTCTCAACCCGCTCATGGCGGCCTTCATCCACGTTGCTTCAGAGCTGACGTTTATCCTGAACTCGGCGCGCCTACTGCCTCGACGGCGCACGGTAGCTCAGTGGTAGAGCTACCGTTCTCACGACCTGGTGTTTACCCTACCGAGGTGCGACAACGTATTGTCAGCGTTCTTCTCGCGGCGCTTCTGCTGAATGTGAGCTTCGCCGCCCAGGCATCTCGCTGTGACGGTGAACACGACAACCCGCTGCCCGCGGCGCAGCACCACCACGGGCACAACCAGCCGTTACCGCGGCACCAGGACCACGCGCCGGCAACTCCTGTCTGTTGTCAGGCTCTCACATCCTGTTCTGTGACGATTGCGGCGAGCCAGCCAACAGCGTCGTTGTTGAATCCGATCGCGCAGAGATCGCTAAGTCTCGTCGCTGAAGTCTCGCACTCGACGCTCGCTCCGACTCCGGACACGCCGCCTCCCAAAGCGTAGCCCCAACCACAATTCACGATTCTTGGCACGGCTTGCAGCTCACGCGCGAGCCTGACTCTGACATTTGGGGCTTACATGAATCGCATAGTCGCAATGCTCGTTGCAGGCCTGGTCCAGACCGGCAGTCGGCGCGTTCAGGCGCAGCATCCAATGCATCAAGACACGACAACACATGCTCGTAGAGCGCGCCCCGACACAGGCATGATGATGATGTTGAACCCGCTCGGCGTGCCCATGGAGCGCATGGGCTCCGGCACGACATGGATACCTGACGCGGTCCCGCTGCCCGCGCGGCATCACATGGTTGGCCCCTGGCTTCTCATGTTGCATGGATTCGTGTTCGCGCAATACGATGCGCAGGGCGGGCCGCGCGGTGACGAG
>DASZNX010000370.1:0-8359 GCA_035551075.1 Gemmatimonadales bacterium
GTCGAAGGCGGTGGTGGTGGCGGCGGTGGTGGCGGCGGCGGTGGCGGCGCCGACGGGGGTGGCGCAAGTTTCAGGGCGAGTGTCGTGACAAGCCACGTATTCCGCTGCGGCCCGTAATACCAGGTCCATTGAGGGTCCAACGTCCCGGATCCGGTCGTTTTGTTGAACGCCACGTCCTGTTTGAAGTAATTATCCGCCGAAGCACCCAGGAGGCTGGTGAAGCCTGCCGGGTGGTCGAGACCGGTGAGCCCCCCCATCGTCACCGTGTAGACCATCGCGCCCGAGTCAACCGCAATGGCTCGGCTATGAGCGGTCGTGGGTGTCGTGTCGGACCCGGTGGCCGACGCATGATCGCCCAGAGCGTTGACAAAGTTGTCGTCCACCCCGGTCCATGACGAGATCGTTACGCCGCCGTCCGTCGGGTACTGCGACAGGTGAGCCCGGACGGCGAGGACGACTCCGTTACTCGGATCGTTGGGGTCTGGAAAGTTCTGGACGTTGGTGGCGATGTACGTCGCCATCGAATACCCGCCGGCGGTGACGTAATCGACGAGGTGATACGTATTGCCGACGCGTGTGTAGTTGGCATCGGTGAGAACGTCATCGACAGAGTCGATGATGTTCGTCGATCCCACCCAATAGAACGATGCGACGATGGCGTCGCCGTGGTGTGGATTGGTCGGGTTGAACCCCTTCACGAGGCAGGGACTCACCACCGGGCACGTTCCGTCTTCTCGCAGCGTACCATTGGCCTGGTTCAAGGCGGTGCCGTTCGCCGAATACGAAAACGACGGCGGCCGCACTTCGCGGGGAGCCGGCGGGGCGGCCGTCTCCGTGCACGCCGTCGCGAGAGCAATGATGATCGAGGTCCATGCCGGTATCCGGAGGGACATAGCGCCGCCTTTGCTGAAGGGAAATCTCATCCGAGCGCTGTGCAGGCAAAGTTCGGACCGCACGCAACGCACGCAGGACCGGCACTCCTGGGGCAGCGTTGCTCGCGTGCTGCGCATCGCGCGCAACAGCTATGGCCCGCGTGCTACAGCGGCTGACTAGCTCCTGGCGCCCGCGAGCACCTCGGCGAGCGCTCGCACGCACCGCGCGATGCGCGCGTACACGCTGGCGAACACCTCGCTCCGTTGATCCACGGGATCGCGAATGGTGCGCGTTTCGACCGGGTGGGGATCGAAGTCGCCGAGGATCGCCACGTTCGAGAAGGGGAAGCCGAACCGTTCATAGAGGTGTCGCCGCTGGCCGGCGTCCATCACGATGATGAGATCGGCGGCACGGATCAGCTGCGCCGTGACGAGGCTCGACCGGTGATTGGTGAGATCGATGTCGTGCTCCGCCGCCGCCGTCACAGCCTCGGCCGGCGACGGCCGATTGTATCCGATCAAGCCCGCCGAGCGCACGCTGATTCCCAGCGGTGCGAGCGCACGACTCAGCAGCGCCGCCGCGACCGGGCTGCGGCAGATGTTGCCGTGACAGATGACGAGCAGCGCGGTGGGGCGCGGCCGTGAGCGCAGCGCCGCGACCGCTTTGCGCCGGCGGAGTGGATGGAGCAACCGGTCCGGTGTGCGGCGAACTCGCAGCAGAAGATCATGCACGCTAGTCATCCCGTGTAGTGGTCACGCGACACGCGACTTGTCGGGCAGGCAAGAAATAAGCCCGAGTCTGGTGGCGCGGTTCGTGCCTCCGCAGATCGGCATGCGATATCTCGTCACCGGCGGCGCCGGATTCATCGGGTCTCATATCGTCGAGCGACTCGTCCGCGAGGGCGCGGCGGTCACGGTCGTCGATGATCTCTCGACCGGCCGGCGCGAGAACCTGCGCGCCGTGCGCGATCGCATTCGCTTCATCCGCGGCAGTGTGGCCCGGCTCGATGTCTGCCGTCGCGCGATGCAGGGGGTGAATTACGTCTTCCATCACGCCGCGGTGACGTCGGTGCCGCGCGCCACGCGTGACCCCCTGGCCGCGCATCACACCAATGTCACCGGGACGTTGAATGTCCTGCTCGCGGCGCGCGAGGCCGGCGTGCAGCGCGTCGTGTTCGCTGGTTCGACGGCGGCCTACGGCGACGCCGTGGAGGTTCCGCAGCACGAGGCGCTCCTGCCGCAGCCGCGCTCGGCATATGCCGCGTCCAAGCTCGCCGGGGAAGCCTACTGCCAGGCGTTCTGGCATACGCATGGACTCGAAACCGTGGTCCTGCGGTATTTCAACATTTTCGGTCCGCGTCAGAACCTCGATTCCCAATACGGCGCCGTGATCCCGCTGTTTATTGCAGCCGCGCTGCACGGCGACCCACCGGTCATTTTCGGCGACGGATCTCAGACCCGTGACTTCACATTCGTGGACAATGTCGTCGACGCCAATCTGCTCGCCTGTCATGCCCCAACCGAGGTGGCTGCCGGCGCCGTCTTCAACGTCGGCTGCGGCACGGCCACCAGCATTCGCGAGCTCTGGGCACTGATCGCCGGGCTCGTGGGTGTCGGAACGGAGCCGCTATACGACACCGTCCGTGCCGGCGATGTTCGCCACTCTTGTGCCGCGATCGCTCTTGCGCGGGAAAGTCTCGGATACCTGCCGTCGGTGGATCTCGCGGAGGGGCTGCGCCGCACCATGGCGTACGCGCGCGAGCGTTTGCTCGCTCCTCTCCCTCCCGAGCGCCCGCGCACCACGGTGGCGCGACGCATTTCCCAGATGGAAGCGGGATACTCGACGGCGATAGTCCCTGGCTAGCGGAAGGGTGTGGCACGTTCGCCACACTCCGGGGTTAGATAGGGGCCACGGTGTCGTCTCCCTGCAATAGTCTGTCATAGCGTGTTTGGCGACGGCCAGTAACTCGTTGTCATCACGCAATTTGCTCTTGGACCCAGCGGGTCGCCGCGCGGGCCCATTCTGTGCCACCTAGCTCGGTCAGCTTACTCGGAGAGGACCAATGGCCGGACCACAGCCCGAAAGATCTTCGCGTTCCCCTGTCACCCGATCGGGAGGGGGGGGCCGGAATTCCGCGCTTCCGACCCTGCAGCAGCTCACCCCCGACGTAAAGTCGTCGATTCGCATCCTGATCGTCGATGACGAGCGCACCCTGCGGGAAAGCTGCGCGAGCGTGCTGCAGTACGAAGGCTATCAGGTAAGCCTGTGCAGCCGCGGTGAAGAGGCCAAAGATCTGTTACGGCGGACCGCATTCGACATCGTCCTGCTCGATCTCTACATGAGCGAGGTCCCGGGCATGAAGCTGCTGCGCACGTGTCTCGACGCGCATCCCGGCACGATCGCCATCATGATCACGGGCAACCCCAGCGTCGAAACGAGTCTCGAGGCTTTGCGCGCGGGCGCATGGGATTATCTCCCGAAGCCGTTCTCGGCGACGCATCTGCAAATCCTCATCGGCCGCGCGGCCCACGCGGTCATGGTGGCGCACGAATCCTCGGTGATGCAGGCGGCCTTCGCGCGCGAACACGGCAACAGCGATCTCGTTACGGTCCTCGGCGCGGCGCCGGTATTCAAGCGCGCGGTCGACCTGGCGCAACGCGTGGCGCCCACCGATGCATCCGTGTTCATCACCGGGGAGAGTGGCTGCGGCAAGGAATTGATCGCGCAATTCATTCACCATCACAGTCGCCGCAGCAGCCGGCCGCTCGTAGCGGTCAACTGCGCGGCATTGCCCGAGCCGCTGCTCGAATCGGAAATGTTCGGGCACGTCAAAGGGGCGTTCACCGGCGCCGTGCGCGACAAGCCTGGGCTGTTGGAAGCAGCGAACGGCGGGACGCTGTTGCTGGACGAGCTGGTCGAGATGCCGAAATCGATCCAGGCCAAGCTGCTGCGGGTGATTCAGGATGGCGTCGTGCGGCGCGTCGGCAGCGAGAACACGGATGCCGTCGTGAACGTGCGGTTCCTCGCGTGCACCAACCGCAATCCCGAAGAAGCAGTCCAGCAGCACCAGCTCCGGGAGGACTTGTACTACCGGCTTCGCGTCGTGCCAATTCATGTCCCACCGTTGCGCGAGCGCCCGACGGACATTCCACTGCTCGCTGATTTCTTCCTCTCGCGCTATTGGATGCGGCATCGCAGCGGGACGACGCCACTTCCCAAATTCTCCGAAGCCGCGGTGCGCGCGCTCCGCGCCCGGCCGTGGAAGGGCAATGTGCGGGAGCTACAGAACGTGGTGGAACACATGGTGGTGCTGCTCGAACCGGGCGCGGAGATCCGGCCCGAGGATATCCCGGCGATGGGGGATCGACCGGCCGAAGAGCTGAAGCCCTGGGCTCCGGCGCAAATCTCCACCGACGAACCCTATTACGCCGCCCGTGATCGTCTGGTCGCCGAGTTCGAGCTGCATTACTTGACGCAGGTGATCACCCAGGCCGGTGGCAATATGTCCAAAGCGGCGCGCGTCGCCGGCGTCGATCGCACGACGCTGTATCGGTTGATGGAACGGCACGGCCTCGATCGCCGGGTCATCAACGGTGCCGGCGAGCCCGCAACACAAAACGGGCAAAGCGGAGAGAACGGCCAGAATGGATCGGCCGGGGACACCCCCAGCTGATGTAGCAAGCCCGCCACATACCAAGACCTCGATGGCCACGCGCGGCATCGGGGTCTTCGTATTTTAGTCCCTCGAGTCCGCTTCGCTCTTGTCGCTGTGTTGCAGACCCTCACAACGCTTTGTCGTCCCCTCGCGACACGAAATCCGGAATTTGTGCTCGATTCCGGCATGGCATGATCAGGCACGGCGTGTGCGTTTGGGCACGGCGGCTATGACCACATTCCCGATTCTCCTGGAGCAGTCCGGCTCGCCGCGTCGCAGGACGAGGCGAAGCGTCGTGGCCTTCTCGTCGGTCGAAGTGGCCCGGCGTCTCCTCAACGTCACGATCGCATTCGTCGCACTCGCCGTCGCACTCCCGCTCATCCTCCTGATCGCAGTCGCTGTCAAGTTGAGCTCGCGTGGGCCGGTCTTCTACACCCAGACCCGCATCGGGATGAATCGCCGGCGGCTGTTACCTCCCGGCAGCCGGTACCGGCAAGAGGACTGTGGCGGCAAGCCGTTCACGATTTTCAAGTTTCGCACGATGCGCGTGAACGGTGATTCGGGAACGGATGGCGAACAGACCTGGGCGACGCCGGACGATCCGCGCATCACGCGCGTCGGACGTCTGCTCCGGCTCTACCGGCTCGATGAGCTGCCCCAACTGGTGAACGTGTTATTGGGCGACATGGATATCGTCGGACCTCGTCCCGAGCAGCCCGCCATTTTCGCCCGACTGCGCGAGGAGATTCCCGGCTATCAGGAGCGCCAGTGCGTGCGGCCGGGGATCACCGGTTGGGCACAGATCAACCTGCACTACGACACGTCGGTGGAAGACGTGCGCAAGAAGCTCGCGCTCGACCTCGAGTACATCAGCCGGCGTTCGCTCACCGAAGACCTGCGCATCATGTTTCGGACTGTCCCGGTTGTTGCAGGAAAATTCGGCGGCTGGTGATCGGTGCGCCAACGGCATGGTTTCGACGCTGAGCCCGTCTGTCCCCCTCGGTTCTTCACCGCAAATCATCGCCGGATCCGCGCTGTGTCGTGCGTGCGGCACCGAGCTCGAGCGTACGGTCATCGATCTGGGTATGGCGCCGCTGGGGGGCCGCTACCTCCGGCCTGAGCAGTTGCGTCAGATGGAGCCGTTTTACCCGCTCCATTTGCAGATCTGCGATCATTGCTTCCTCGTACAGCTCTCGCCCTTCGACGATGGCGCGTTACGCTCCGACGAAGATCCTTGTTTCTCTTCGTCCTCCCCCAGCTGGCTCGAGCACGCGCGACGCTACAGCGAGCGCGCCATCGAGGAGCTCCGGCTCACGCCGGCCCAGCTGGTCGTCGAGGTGGGAAGCAACGATGGGTACCTGCTGCAATACTTCGCAGCCCGCGGTATTCCGGTGCTCGGCATCGACGCGGCAGCCAAGGTGGCGCGAGCGGCGATCGCCCGCGACGTGCCCACTCGGCTGGCGCGCTTCGATCGTGGGACCGCCACTGCGCTGCGAGAGGAGGGGATTCAGGCGGACCTGCTGATCGGCAACAACGTCCTCGACAAGGTGCACGAGGTCAATGACTTCGTCGCTGCGATGAAGCGGCTGCTCGCGCCGCGTGGCGTCATCACGATGGAGTTTCCTTATCTCATGCGCCTGATCGACGGCATCCAGTTCGACACGATCCGCCACAATCGGCTCTCATATCTCTCGCTGTGCGCGGTGACGTCGCTCCTCGGCGCGAACGGTCTCACGATCTACGACGTCGATGAGCTGGACACCCATGGCGGCTCCCTCCGCATTTTTGCGTGTCATAGCGAAGACCCACTGCGGCCGATCACGCCGCGCGTCGACTCGTTGATGGCGCGCGAGCGCGCAGCATGCATCAATTCGCCCGAGTACTATACGAGCTTTGCGAACGTGGTACGGGACGCGAAGGGCAAGCTGCTGGAGTTCTTGATTGGCGCAAAACGGGACGGAAAGAGCATCGCGGGATACGGCGCGCCGGCCAGCAGCGCGACGCTACTCAATTACTGCGGCATCCATACCGACTTCATCGATTACACGGTCGATACCGATCCTGCCAAGCACGGCCATTATCTGCCCGGCACTCACATCCCCATCCATCCGCCGGAACGGCTCGCGGAAACGCGTCCTGACTATGTGATGATTTTGTCGACGTGTGTAAAGGAAGAGATTCTGCCCCAGCTCGACTACATCAAGACCTGGGGAGGACGGTGCGTGAGTCCGATCCCGCAGGCACAGCTGCTCTAGGCGGCCGTCGTCTCCTGCTGATTCTGTCCCGGGTCACTATTGCGACGCGAAGCGCATTCCGGCAACTCCAACTCGAAAAAGAATCGCGTCCCACGCCCGAGATTCGTATCGACGTGCAGCTCAGAATCCATCGCCTCGGCGAGCTTGCGGCAGATCGTCAGTCCGAGTCCCGTGTTCGAGAACAGCTTGTTGCCACGCACCGCATGACCGCGCGGCAGGTGACGCACGGCGTCGAACAACGTCGGCAGCATCGAGGGCTCGATGCCCCGCCCCGTGTCACGGACGCCGAACTCGATGAATCCGGGCTTTGTCTCACGCGCACTGAGCTCGACAAATCCCCGCTCGGTGAACTTCAGCGCGTTCGTCGTGAGGTTCAGCAGTACGCGGCGCAATGCGACCGGATGACCCAGGCGTTCATCGACCGTTGGCGGTTCGAGGCGTACCGCAAGTTGTTTCACTTCCGCGATCGGTCGCACGATGTCGCGCACCGACTCGAGAACGCTGGTCACCGAGAACGGCGCCGGCTTCGGCTCGAGCAACAAGTCGCTGCGCTCGAGATCCACGATGTCGCTGCCGACCGAGCTCAAGCCGAGCGCGGCGGTGCAGATCAAGCCGAGCTGCCGCCGCTGGAGCTCGGTAACGGGGCCGCTCTCGCCGCGCTGCATCGTCTCCGCGAGACAGAGAATGGAAGCCAGCGGTGAATGCATGTCGTGCGCGACCTCGACCAGCAGCTTCAGTCCGTCGCCGCCGAGATGCGTCGCGAGCGAGGCGCCGCCGTTCAAGCTCGCCTCCCGCACTCGCTCGATCGCCAGTAACAGCAACGGCAGCTCGGAAGCGGCGAGGCCGTATTCCCGCCAGCGGCGCATCACCTCGTCGGAGATCAGCTCGATCACGCGGCGACCGAGACGCGATTGCGCGCGCGGATCGATGGACGCCTGGGGCGTGATCTGCATCTCCAACACGCTGGCCACGACGGTGATAACTGCATCCGTGATTTCCGCGGATGTCGGGTTGCCCAATTCATCGTTGTGCTGTTCGAGGATTGCCTGCGAGACGATCTGCTGAATCGGCGGCGGGACGCTGACGAGTCCCCCGCGCCGTGCGCGCGGCGAGGACGACTGCTGCTTCGATTGTGATTCCGGCTGTTCGAGCATCGACCGCGAGGTGGTTAGGGCGACGGACAAAATACACGCTCCTAGGGACTTTGCTAGGACCTAGTACCCCATAGAACCGCTCAAATGCTACCCGGGGAATCCCCCGCTCTGCAGTGGGCTTGCGTTCCGATCAGGAATGTGCGCTTTTCTAACAGCGACGCTCAGACTGTAACAGGTCGACAAAACCACACAGCCGTGTGGCGCTATTGCAGCACTTTGAGATAAAGGCGAAACGGTCGTCCGCCAATCGCATGGCGCGAGAGGCGTTACCAGCGGCGCGCCAAGCATATATCGTGCAGGATATGACGTTTGGAGCGCGCGTTATGGCGACACCGTTGGTGAGAGGATCGTAATGCCCACACGAGGACCGGCGGCTCGTCCTGTCGATCTCCTGATCGCCAGTACGGACGAATGGACCAGCA
>DASZNX010000371.1:0-7158 GCA_035551075.1 Gemmatimonadales bacterium
CGTGTTTGCCGATCAGACAACCGAGATCGAGCGGATGCAGCGGATGCTCGCTGCCGAGCTCTTCGCTCCTCCCACATCCAAACAGGATTGACGATGAACCGTTTTCACACGTTGGTGTCTGCCGTTGCCGTCGTGTCCCTCGCCGCCTGCGCGTCAGGAGGGGGCGGTACAGAGACGAGTGCCGCCGCGAGCAACTCCGCCGTGGCGCCCAAGCCGGATCCGCGCGTCGGCCTGAAAGCCGGATTGTACAATGCTGGAGAGGCGCAATGGAACATGCGGCTGGTGTCGAACAACCCGTCGCCTCACCCGTTCGACAGCTCGACGAATTCCGATCTCGCGTTCTATAAGAACTTTGTGATCCAAGGCAACTACGACGGCTTCCAGATCTGGGACGCGTCGAACCCCGGCCATCCCACACTCAAGAAGGCGTATTTCTGCCCGGCCTCGCAGAGCGACGTGTCGGTGTTCAAAAACCTGCTCTTCGTCTCGGGCGAAGGCACGGGCGGCCGGCTCGACTGCGCCGGCACGGGCGTCCACGACTCGGTCTCGACGGCGCGGCTCCGCGGCATTCGGATCTTCGACATCACGGACATCGCGAATCCGAAGTACATCGCGAACGTGCAGACCTGCCGCGGCTCGCACACCCACACCGTCGTGATCGATCCGAACGACACCGCGAACGTCTACATCTACGTCTCGGGCTCCGCGCCGGTGCGGTCGCCGAGCGAGCTGGCGGGCTGTGTGCGCCAGTCACCTGACTCGAATCCCAACAGCTCGCTGTTCCGGATCGAAGTGATCAAGGTGCCGCTCGCGGCGCCCCAACAGGCCGCGATCGTGGCGTCACCGCGAATCTTCGATTCGCTGGCCGCGCCGCCGACGCACAGCGAAGCGCCGCAAGACATCGCCGAAGCCAATCGCCAGGCCGACTCGGCGCGCGCGCACGGCGGCTATGCGATCACGCTGTTCGGGTTGCAGCGGGTGGTCGGGCCGCGGTTCACCGCGCCGATCCTCGACAGCATCGTCAAAGCGCGCGGCGGCACCGGCACGCCCACGGCGGCCGATAGTCAGGCGCTGCGGGAGAACCTGCAGAAGATCGTCGAGAAGCGGTTCGGCCTCGACCAGCCGCGCAGGGGCCCGAACCAGTGCCACGACATCACCGTGTATCCGGCGATCGGCCTGGCGGGCGGGGCCTGCGGCGGGTACGGCCTGTTGCTCGACATCCGCGACCCGGCGCATCCGGTGCGTGTGGCCGCCGTCGCGGATTCCAATTTTTCCTACTGGCATTCGGCGACGTTCAACAATGATGGCACCAAGCTGCTGTTCTCCGATGAATGGGGTGGCGGCGGGCAGCCCAAGTGCCGCTCGTTCGACAAACCGGAATGGGGTGCGGACGCGATCTTCACGCGCTCGGGCAACACGCTGACGTTCCAGAGCTATTACAAAATGCTCGCGCCGCAGACGGCGAATGAGAACTGCGTGGCGCACAACGGCTCGCTCATTCCGGTGCCGGGACGCGACATCATGGTGCAGTCGTGGTATCAGGGCGGCATCTCGGTGTTCGACTGGACCGACGCGGCGCATCCCAAGGAGATCGCGTTCTTCGATCGGGGACCGGTCGACAGCACCAAGCCCGCCGACGGTGGCACGTGGTCGGCGTACTGGTATAACGGCTATATCTACAGCTCCGAGATCGCGCGCGGCCTGGACGTGCTCGAGCTGCAGCCGAGCGGGTTGCTTTCGAGCAACGAGCTCGCGGCCGCCAAGCTGGTCCATTTCGATTACTTCAACACGCAGGATCAGCCGAAGATCACGTGGCCCGCGACCTTCGTTGTGGCGCGCGCGTACGTCGATCAGCTCGAGCGGTCGAACGGGCTCACAGCGGACCGGGTGAAAGCGGTGCGCGACGCGCTGGACCGCGCGGAGAAGGCGCAGGGCCAGGCACGGCGCGACGCGCTGACGCAGCTCGCTACATCGCTGGGTCAGGACGCGACGACGTCAAGCGACAAGGCCAAGGTGCAAAAGCTCGCCGATGTCGTCAGCCAACTCGCGGCCGGCGCGGGCGCCGCGGCGGGGGGAAGCGGGGGGGGACGGTAGGCTCGTTCGTCGCAGGACGTCGAAAGGCCGCGGAGCAATCCGCGGCCTTTTTGTTTGCTGTCACTCGCGTCATGGGATCTTGTAATCGATCGGCACGCGCACGCGAACTCGGACGGCACGTCCGTTCACCCGCCCGGGACGAAATACGGTATGCAGCATGTAGTCGCGCGCGGATTGCTCGAACCCGGTACTCGGTCGGGCGATGATCTTCAGCGACGATGGCTCCGCCCGTCCTGATGTGTCGACGATCGCCTGCATCGTCACACGCCCCTGCACTCCCCCCTCCCGCAGGAGCGGCGGGTATTCGAGCGGCGGCGTAGACACGATCTGCGGCGGTTCATCGACGCCGTCCTCGCCAAAGACATGACCCCCCATCGGATCGCCCTTCCCGTTGGGTGGACAGGCCGCATCGACCTGCGCCAAATGCCGCTCGAGTCCTCGCCCGTTGAACCGAATCAGCTGCGGTGCCGTCCCGGCGGGACGGATTTCAAACAGCAGATCCGGGTTGGACACGAACCGCGGGAGAAAGGCGCGCGGATCAGGCGCAAACGCGGAGGTCGAATCGGTCGAACGGTTCCACCGCGTTTCTTTGGGATTTTCCGCGCCCCATTCGATGCGGACCGGCGTCATGAAATCGCCGTCGGCGCCGAGGACCAATCCGGTCGACACAAGCACCTCGAGCTCGTGTTCCTGGCACCGCACGAGCAGGATGGGGCGAACCTTGAAGACCGCGCTCGGTACCGTGTTGAGCGCTTGCAGCTCCAAGGTCACCGATGGCTGATCGGTCAACTCAGTGACTTGCCACGGGTCAATCGACGGTCGCCCAGCCCCCCCAGCCCCCGCTTGCACTTGAGCGGCGGAGACGAGCAGTGCCAACTGGGCGATGGAGAGCGACAACGCAGGCATGACGGTACCCTCCTGTCAGCTAGGGCGACCGGTGGCTCTAGAGTAGGAAGTGTGGCCCGCCAGCGCGAGTGGTTTCGGGAGTAGTTCGGTCTGGAGCAAGGCTGTTGTGTGCGCTCGATCACATGCACCGCCGCGCCGCGCTTCGATGCGGGGAAGATCACGGCCGTTGTGGTCCGGGGCACCAGTACCATGACTGTAACGGTCGAGTTTACGGCGTGCGGCCAGTACACGGTCACGCGCTCGTAGGATCTCATCCCCTCGTCCCCTCTCCTATTGGGAGCGGGGGGATGTAATCCTGGACCGTAATAGACAGGGCCGCGGATTGCTCCGCGGCCCTGCGTGCTCTAGCGAGTTCACTCGTCTGGTCGTCGCACCACGAACTTGACCCACGTGCTGGCGACGGTCGGCAGCGCGCACGTTGCAATGTGGGCTGGTCGGAAGCGCGCGTTCTCCAAGCCGCGAATGGCTTCGACGGCAAAATCTCGATAGCGGGCCTCGACGAGATCGATGGAACTGGGGTCGATCCGGCCATCGGCGCGCACCACGAATCGTAGGAACACACTGTCGCCGAGGCCTTGTCCGATCAGCTCGTGCGGGTAGGTGAGGTGTGGGAAGGATTCAACTTTCGCTTCCTCTTCAAGCAACAGAGCAGGCACCACGATACGCAGCAGCGCGACACTGGGCCCCCGCCGGTACGGGATTGCGACGAACTGCAGGCGAATATTGCCGTGATCACGCAGCACATCCCGCGAGGGCGGCCCAAACGCGAGCGCCGAGTCCGCATGTTTGACTGCCGCGATGATGCTGTCGCGAACCTCCGGCGACGCGAAGTCGACCACAATAGCCGTGTCGGCGAGTCGCCCTGTCGGGTCGAGACGAAAGCGGATCCGGCCATACAATCCATACGGCACGAAGCCCCGCGTGAAAGAGTCAACTTTCGCGGCCTGCTCGGATTTGAGGAGCAGGATGTCGCTCTGGCGACTGGAAGCCGTCCGGGCCCAGAGGGGCAGTCTCACCTGAGCAGGACGCCGAAAGGATGATTGCACCGCCTGGGCGGCCAACAGGTAATCCGTGTCCGCGGGCTGAGATTTATTGGGCGGGCGACCAGGGGCGAGGCCGATCGTAATCGTATCAGTAAACGTGTGGCCGAGCGTGTCGTAGCGGCACATCGTGGTATCCTGCGCGGTGAGGCGACCGGCAAGAAACACGAGAGCGGCAGAGACGGTGATGACGAGACGATGCTGACAGTTCACTTCGACGCCGGAAGGTCGCTGTTGCTGATGTCGCGCGTAATTTTCCACGAACCGTCCGGTTGCAGCTCCCAGACGGTGAGGTATTTGCCTTTATCGACGATGTCGGACCCGGTGCCGGCTTTCGGATGCAGCGTCATCTCGTAGGTCCCGCGCTCGATTAGCTCATACGGTGTAATGACGATATCGTGCGTGGTGAGCTTGCATGCCGGCACGGACATGGTGGTGAAGAACTGCGTGAGTCCCTGCTTGATGGCGTCAATCCCCTCGACCGCCGGGCTGTTGGAAAACATCGCCACCGCATCGGGCGCATAGTTCGCGGCGGCGGCCGCCGCATCACCGCGCGTGAAGCTCTCGCTGAAGCGGGCGTTGTTCTGTTCGATCGCATGCCACACGGCTGCCGAGTCCGGAGTCATTGGCGTGACCTGCGCGGCTGTCACGCGCCAACCACTCTTGTCCTTTGCCCAAATCAGCGTGACCCAGATTCCCTGGCTGGCATAACGCTGGACCGCGGTGTTGCCATACAGCTGCACTGTCTCATGGTCGAGTACTGGAGCACCGGCCGTGCCCGGCTGACTCGATTTGATCTGTGCCATGCGCTCCGCTTTGGTATACCGCTGGCCATCGCCCAGAATGGTGGTGAAGTCGTCGCTCGTCAGCCGCCCCCAGGTGGTCGCATCCGCGCGTTGCAGCGCATCGTTCCGTTGCTTCATGGCGGCCTGGAGGTCGGCCGGGACCTTCGACTGTCCCTGGCACGGGAGGATCATCCCTGCGGCAAGCACGAGAACGGCGATAAGAGCCCTCAAGGGTTCATCTTCTAGTTTCGTTGCGGTAACAGCGAGGCAACTGAGCGTGCGCATGCGTCCTCCTGGTGGCGGTGTCACGACCGGAGTCTGCATTTGACGCTGTTGTTTAAATCTGGAACCCGCTAGACCCGTCGAATCGTCTTGAGTGAGGGCTTAGGATACCCCCACGCCCTTGGCATACAACGGAAACTCCTCCACCAACTCCCGCACCTCCCGCTTCACGCGCTCGACCGTCGCATCATCGCGACCGGTGAGCACCTCATCAATCAGCTCCGCCACCCGCTCCATCTCGTCGACACCGAAGCCTCTCGTCGTCACCGCCGGCGTCCCCAGCCGAATTCCGCTCGTCACGAACGGACTCTGTGGATCCCCAGGAATCGTGTTCTTGTTCACCGTGATCGCCGCGCGATCGAGCAGCTGCTCGGCATCTTTGCCCGTGATGCTTTTCTTGCGCAGATCGACCAGCATCAGATGGCTATCGGTCCCCCCGGAAACGATCGCGTAGCCGCGAATCATGAGCGCGTTCGCCAGCGCCTTCGCGTTGGCGACAACCTGTTTCGCGTACTCTTTGAAGTCGGGCTGCGATGCCTCGAGCAGCGCGACCGCCTTGGCGGCGATGACGTGCTCTAAGGGCCCTCCCTGCGTACCGGGGAACACCTGTTTGTCCACCGCCTTCGCAAGGTCGGATTTGCAGAGAATCATCCCGCCGCGCGGGCCGCGCAGCGTCTTATGAGTCGTGGTCGTGACGATCTGCGCGTGCGGAACCGGCGACGGATAGACGCCGCCCGCGACCAGCCCGGCGAAATGCGCCATATCCACGACGAGCACCGCCCCGACTTCATCGGCGATGGAGCGCAAGGTCGCGAAATCAACGATCCGCGCGTAGGCGCTGCCGCCGCCGATGATGATGCGCGGCTTCTCCTTTTTGGCGACCTCGCGCACCTGATCGTAATCGATGCGCCCGGTGTCCTCGCGCACCTGATACGCCGTCGCCCGAAAGAGCGTGCCCGAAAAATTGACCGGCGAGCCGTGCGTGAGATGACCGCCATGCGGCAGCGCGAGACCGAGCAGCGTGTCGCCGAACTTCGCGACCGCGAGATACGCCGCCATGTTCGCCTGCGCGCCCGAATGCGGCTGCACATTCACGTGCTCGGCGCCGAACAGCTGCTTCGCCCGGTCGATCGCGAGCTGCTCGACCTGATCGACGATCTCGCAGCCGCCGTAGTACCGCTTGCCCGGCAATCCTTCGGCGTACTTGTTCGTCAGCGCCGTGCCCATCGCTTCCAGCACCGCAACGGAGACGAAATTCTCGCTCGCGATCAGCTCGAGCCCATGCTCCTGCCGCGCCACTTCGCGCCGGATGAGCTCGGCAATTTTCGGATCGACTTCGGAGAGAGGCGCCTGACGATCGGTCATCTCGTTTCGATCTCCTCGGACGTTCGATTCCACATTCCGCGTTCCGAATTCCACATTCCGCATTTGCTCCTACTGCTCGATTTTCTCGATCCTTCGCTGATGCCTGCCGCCGTCAAAGTTCGTGTCCAGCCACTTGTGCAGAATATTCACGCCCTGTTCCTCACTCACGAACTGGGCCGGCAGCACCAGCAGGTTCGAATTCCCGTGCTGCCTCGATAGCTCCGCTATCTGCTCATTCCATGCCAGCGCCGCCCGTACTCGCGGGAAGCGGTTGGCGGTATACGACATGCCCAATCCTGTACCACAAGTGAGCACACCCCGTTGCACTTCGCCGCTGCTCACGGCCTTGGCCACGGGCTTCGCGTAGTCGGGATAATCGTCCGCCGGATCGAGCTGCTTGGGCCCGACGTCGATCGGCTCGTACCCCAGCTTCTTCAGCTCGTCGACAAGCCGGTTTTTGAGCTTAAAGCCCACGTGGTCGGCGCCGACATACACCTTTTCACCCATTCCCTAATCCCCCACCGCTATTTCCTTTCCTCCGCCGCAAAGCGAGGAAGCCTGTCATCCCGAGCAACGCGCGCATAGCGGGCGTTGCGAGGAATTCCTCCCGCGCGCGCTCGATAGGAGGGATTGACTCCTCTCAGGTCGTGCAATCCCGACGGCAAGCAGATCCCTCGCGCCTGCGG
>DASZNX010000372.1:0-6864 GCA_035551075.1 Gemmatimonadales bacterium
GTACGTGGGACTGCTTGGCCGCCTGCTCCGCGTACCATTCGTCGATCTTCTCGACGAACTGTGGATCGCGGACCTTCAGATTGTCATGCGTGATGCGTAGCGAGCGCGTCAGCAGATTGAACGCGAACTGCAGCGGCTCGAGGTTCATGTAGCGCTCCGTATCCTCGAACCACTGCAAACTCACCTGCGCCGCGCGCTGCAGGCTCTCGACTGCCGGCCGCCGCTCGACCTCATACGCAGCGAGTGCGGCGGGCACGTCGCGCTCGCGTTGGAGCGCACCCGCCAGCGCGATCGCGTCTTCGATAGCGAGCTTCGTCCCTGATCCGACCGAGAAATGCGCGGTATGCGCGGCATCGCCGACGAGCACGACATTTTCGTGTGACCAGATCGCGTTCTTGATCGTGACGAAGTTCCGCCACAAGGAGCGATTCTTGAGCAGGCGATGTCCTTGGAGCTCTTCCTTAAATAAGGTCTCGCAGAACTTGACCGTGTCGTTCTCGCTCGCCTTGTCGAGCCCGGCGCTGCGCCACGTCTGCTCTGTGGCTTCGACGATGAACGTGGAATGGCCCGGCTCGTACTGATACGCGTGCACGCGCCAGAGGCCATGCTGGTCGCGTTTGAAGTAAAAAGTGAAGGCGGGGAACGGCCGCGTCGTGCCAAGCCAGACGAAGCGATTGGGTCGCTCGTCCATGCTCGGCTGGAAATGCTCGGCGTAGCGCTCGCGCACAGTACTGTTGAAGCCATCGGCGCCGATGAGGAGATCGGCACGGCGTCTGTAGAGCTCGACATCCTTGATATCCTCGCCGACCTCGACACACGCTCCCAAGGCCTCGCATCGCCGGCCCAGCACCTGCAGCAGCTTCCGCCGCGCCACTCCACTGAACCCGTGTCCACCTGAGCGGATCACCTGGCCGCGGTAGTGGATATCGATGTTATCCCAATGAAAGAACTCGTGCGCGAGCGCGTCATACGTCACGGGATCCGCGGCCGCGAGATTGTTCTGCGTTGCATCGGAAAACACGACGCCAAAGCCGAATGTGTCATCCAGGCGATTGCGTTCGAGGATCGTGATCTCGTGCGCTGGATCGGCCTCTTTCATCAGTATGCCGAAGTACAGCGCCGCCGGTCCGCCGCCGATCGCGACGATTCTCACTTGACGAGCTGCCCCGCGATAATGAGGTGTTGAATCTCGGTCGTGCCCTCGTAAATCCGCAGCGCCCGCACCGAGCGATAGAGGCGATCCACCGGATTGTTCGCGAGCACACCCTGACCGCCGAGGATCTGCACGGCATCGTCCACGATGCGCTGGGCAGCTTCGGTGGCGTACGATTTCGCCATCGCCGCCTCGAGCGTCACCCGCGGCGCGCCTTTGTCTTTTTCCCAAGCGGCGCGATAGACGAGCAGCCGCGCCGCGGTCAGCTCGGTGGCGGAGCGGGCGAGCTTCTCCTGGATGAGCTGAAAGTCGGCCAGTGGACGACCGAACTGCTGCCGTGATTTGGCGTGTTCGAGTGCTTCGTTCAATGCGCGCGCGGCCATCCCGCATGCGGCCGCGCCGACCGTCGCCCGCACCCGATCAAGCGTCGCGAGGCCGAGCTTGAAGCCTTCTCCTTCTTTATCCAGGCGGCACTCCGCGGGAACGCGGGCCTTCTGAAACGCGATCTCACCCAGCGGATGCGGAGCGGACAGCACCAGTGGGCGCACGAAGCGCAGGCCGGTGGTATCGGCGGGGACGACGAAACAGGCGATGCCCTTGTCGCGCTTCGCTCCATCGGTGGTTGCAAAGACGGTATAGAAATCGGCGATGCCGGCATTCGAGATGAACGTCTTTGTCCCCGTCAGCACGTAGCCATCGCCGTCCCGCTCGGCCGTCGTGCCGAGTGAGGCGACATCGGAGCCGGCGTTGGGCTCGGTCATCGCGAACGACGCCATGGCGCGGCCCTGGATTGCCGGCTCGAGCCAGCGCTTGCGCATCGCGTCGTTGCTGGCGAGGAGCATCGGGACGACGCCAAGGGCCTGCAGGGCGAATACGGCGTCCGCGAGCGGCGACGTGGCACCGAGGGCTTCGCGGATCAGGCAGCAGGCACGCCAATCCTGATCGCGAATCGACTCGAACCAGCCGGCGGCGCCGAGCTGGCCGAGCAGCTGGCGGGCCTGCTGGCGCGCCGCGGTGTCGTCCGCCGGCTCGGCGAGCGGCGCGAGCAGGCGCGTCGCGAACCTGGCGACTTCGTCGGCGAGGGCGACGTGTGTATCGTCCAGGAACGCGCGGATTGGCGCGATGTCGAGCTTCACGTGAACTTCGGCTCCCGCTTCGCCTGAAAGGCGGCGTGCGCTTCGCGAAAATTCGGTTCCTGCATCAGCTGCGCCTGGACTTCCGCCTCATGCGTGAGCGCCGCGTCCAGATCGAGCATTGCTTCCGCTTCGAGCGCCTGCTTGGTCACACCCAGCGCCGCACTCGGACCGCGCGCGAGTTTCTCGGCGACCGCGCGCGCCTCGGATAGCACCTGCGCTTGCGGGACGACGCGATTGTAGAGGCCGATCTCGTGGGCGCGCTTCGCATCGATGAACTCGCCGGTGAGCAGCAGTTCGCTCGCATGACCGTAGCCGACGATGCGAGGCAGCAGCCATGCGGCACCCATGTCGGCGCCCGACAGACCCACCTTGGTAAAAAGGAAGGCAATCTTCGCGGACTCCGCGGCGATCCGGATGTCGCACGCGGCCGCGATCACGGCGCCCGCGCCCGCGACAGTGCCGTTGAGCGCGCCGACAATGGGCTTGCGGCAGCGGCGCATCGCGAGGATGAGATCGCACGTGAGTCGGGTAAACTCGCGCAGCGCGTTGAGGTCTCGGCCGAGCAACGCGCCGATGATGTCCTCGACATCGCCGCCCGAGCAGAAGGCGCGTCCCGCGCCCGTGATGATGATCGCGCGAACGCCCTGGTCGGTATCGAGCGTCCGGAATATGTCGCGCAACTCCGTGTAGACCGCGAAGGTCAGCGCGTTGAGCCGCTCCGGACGATTGAGCGTGATCGTGGCGACGGATGTAGTGGCGTCGAGTTCGTACTTCATAGGATCGCGACGGCTTCGATTTCGACGAGCGCCTTCGAGTCCATGAGCGATTTCACCTCGACCACGGCCATCGCGCAGTAATGTTTCCCCATGTGTTTGCGATGCACGTCGCCGAGCGGCGTAAGATTGGCGAGGTAGGAGAGCCGGTCCGTCGTATAGACAACCATCCGGCCGATGCTCTCCGGCGTGCCGCCGGCCGCGCGCACGACTTCGAGCACGCGGCCGAGCGCACCATCCCACTGCGTGACGAAGTCGCCCACGGGAACGATCTGGCCCGCGACAAAAAGAATCCGGCCGCCCTTCTCGGCCAACATGCCGTGATTCCAACCGCTCGGCCGGGCGCCAAATGCTTCCGGGTTGATGATGTCAAACGTCATGGCTCTCCCTTAACCCCGGGCTGGCGCCCGGGGTTGGACCACCACTTCTGCCACACCGTTGGGTCGTTCTCCGCTAACTGCACAGAACTTCATCACCACATTCGCGACCTCGTCAGGAGTAACCAGTCGACTCTGTCGCGATGCAGCGAGCATCGCGGCCAGCGCCGCGTCGGGAGCCTTGCCCGTCTTGCCTGACACGCGCGCCACGGACTCCTGTGTCATCTCGGTATCGACGTAACCTGGGCACACCGCATTGCAGGTCACGCCCGTGCCCTCGAGCTCGGCTGCCACGCTGCGCGTGAAGCCGACCACGGCGTGTTTCGCCGCCGCGTACGCCGCGATATAGCGCGCACCTTCGAGACCGGCGATCGATGCGACATTGACGATCGCGCCACGTTTCCGCTCCAGCATGCCCCGGGCGAAGCCTCGCGTACACAGGAAAGTACCCGTCGCATTGACGGCGAGCACGCGGTTCCAGTCGTCGAGCGTAATCCTGAGCAGCGGCGCGCTCTGTGCGACGCCTGCGTTGTTGACCAGGATATCGACCGCACCGGCCGCTTTGACGAGCGCGTCGACGCTCGCGCTATCCGTGACATCGCAGCACACTGCCTTGCCCTTGATCTCGGCGGCCACGGCGGTGATCCGCTCCTTGGTGCGAGCCGCGACGATCACGCTCGCTCCTGCGCGCGCCAAGGCACGGGCGACTGCGGCTCCGATGCCCTGGCCGCCGCCCGTGACCACGGCCACCGCTCCCCCGAGACTCACGGCGTCTGTCCGATCTCGGCGAGCACGGCCTCTTCGAGAATCCCGCCCAGCACCCCGATTGTGCGCCGGCCTTCCTCGGCGCTGGCCGCGGCCGGATCGCCGAAATAGGCTCGCGCTCCTCCCGCTTCACTGAACGTGCGCTTGCCTGCCTTGATGGCCTCCGATAATGACGCCGGATTCGCTTTCAGCGAACGTCGCACGTCGTTGCGGACGCGGTCAGGCTGCTCGCTGAGGACGATCGAGCTCTCGAACTGTCCGGCGTGACACGCGCCGCTCTTGAATTCGTCGCCGAGGCGTGAGCCCCACGGCTTGCGCGTCAGATCGGGGAAGATGATGGGGACGAGCCCGTCGGCCCGTGCCAGTTTCACTGCCTCGTGCAAGGCCGTGAGGTGCTCGGGATCGAGATGCGCGTTCGCAATCGCGAGCAGCCGGAACTCCTGATCGGACAGGCTGCGCGCGAGATCCACGATCAACGCGGTCACCGTCACACCGGAGATCGACAGGGTACCATGGAACCCGGCGCCGAATCGCGCGGCGGTGTAGGCGAGCGCGGGCAGCATCAGGACGACGTGACCGCGCGCCGACAATTTCTTCGCGCCCGCGCGCGCCATCGCTGTGGCGATGACGACGTCGCTGTCGAGCGGCAAGTGCGGTCCATGCGCTTCGAGGGCGCCCACCGGAAGCATCACGACCGTGCGGGTGCGGTCGAGATCGCGCACGTCTTCCCACGTGAGTTGCGCCAATTCATGTACCGGCATAAAAATCCAGACGCCAAGACGGCAGGACCCCAAGACACCCAGGCAATCGGACGATAGAACGCGCGTACATGACTCTCAACCTCGCAGATTGGCTACTCGATGCGCGGGTCCGGGAAGGGAAGGGGGACCGGCCGGCACTGCTCACGGAGCAGCGCACATATACCTATCGAGAGGTCCAGGAGCTGGCGAACCGGTTTGGCTCGCTGCTCGAGAGCGCAGGCGTGCAGCCCGAGCAGCGGGTGATGATCGCGCTTCCCGATGGGCCGGAGTTCGTCGCCGCGCTGTTCGGCACACTCAAAGTTGGCGCCGTCGTCGTGATGGTCAACCCGCAGCTCCCGCTCGACGCCATCGAATATTTCTGCGGCTACACCCGCGCGGTGGTCGCGGTGGTCCATCGCCATGCGGCAACCATCTTTCAGGCGGCGCGCGGCGGCGCAGGCTCGCGCCTCAAGGAAATCATCGTCGTCGGTGAAGCGGCCACCACGCGCGCGCTGGAAGGTGCGCCGCCGGAGCGGGAGACATTTCCGAGTCACAAGGACGACGCCGCGATTTGGCTGTTTTCCGGCGGCACGACGGGGCAGCCGAAGGCGGTGGTCCAGAGTCACGCGTCGTTCGCGCATAGCACCGCCTGCTACGGCCAGCGTATCCTCGAGTTGACCCAGCGCGACATCACCCTCGCCGTCCCGAAGCTCTTCTTTGGGTATGCGATGGGATCGAATCTCTTCTTCCCCTTTTCGGTCGGCGCGGCCGCCGCGCTGTTTCCTGAACGAAGCACGGCCGAGACGGTGTTCGAGAAGATCCGGAAATTTCGGCCGACCGTGCTGATCAATGTTCCGACGATGGTGAACCAGATGGTCTCCCACCCCGATGCGCGCGACCAGGATCTTTCATCGCTTCGGCTGGCGACTTCAGCGGGTGAGGCGCTCCCGGTGGAGTTGTACGACCGTTGGAAGAAGACGTTCGAGGTCGAGCTGCTCGACGGCCTCGGAACGGCCGAGATGTGGCACATCTTCATCTCGAACAAAGCAGGTGCGGTAAAGCCGGGGACCCTCGGCACCGTGGTGCCGGGGTTCGATGTTCGCGTACGCGACGACCTGGGGCACGATCTGCCGGACGGGGAAGTCGGGATGCTCTGGGTGCGCGGCGGCGCGCGCGCGATCGGCTACTGGCAGCAGATGGACAAGACCCAGACCGCCTTTCGCGGCGAATGGTACGTCTCGGGCGACCTGGTTCGTCGCGACGCCGATGGATACTTCACCTACTGCGGCCGCGCCGACGAGCTGCTCAAAGTCGGCGGCAAGTGGCTCGCTCCGCAGGAAGTGGAAGGCTGCCTGCTGCAACATCCGCTCGTGAAGGAGGTCGCCGTCGTCGGCATCCAGGATGCGAGCGGCCTGACCAAGCCGCACGCATTTGTGGTTGCAACGGAAGAGCGGCCGGGCCTGGCCGAAGAGCTCCAGGCATTCGCGCGCGAGCGCCTGGAACCCTACAAGGCGCCGCGCTCGGTCAAGTTTCTGGACGTCCTGCCGCGAACTCATCTCGGGAAGGTCGATCGGGGCAAGCTTCGGCTTCAATGAGAGACAGGGACCCATTAGGTTGTAGGCGCGTCAGTCGTGCCGACGTGCCGACGTGCTAGGGATAGGTGGCCGAGTGGCTGAAGGCACACGCCTGGAGAGCGTGTAAACGGGTAACCGTTTCGTGGGTTCGAATCCCACCCTATCCGTGGACAGGTGGGTGAGCGGTTGAAACCGCCGGTCTCGAAAACCGGTATGCCCGCAAGGGCATCGAGGGTTCGAATCCCTCCCTGTCCGTGCCCGCGCTCGTCTCTGCTGGACCTCTAACGCCCGGACCACCTCCGGTGACAGAATATCTCAGCGCAGCTGCTACCTCTAGGGCGTATTC
>DASZNX010000373.1:0-1841 GCA_035551075.1 Gemmatimonadales bacterium
CTTCCCAGGTAGAAAGCCAATGCTGTCTTCCCGACGCTGAACAGCAGCGCCGTCATTGCCGCGCCGGCCCATACGTTGCGCCACGGAAGCCTCACGTCCGGCAGGAACTTGAACATCGCGGCGAACAGCACCGTGAGGACGGCGAACGAAAACCCGATATCGACGACATGGCCGATCCAGGGCGGCAACGACAGCGTCCGCTCGATCGCGCCACTCGAGGCGGCGAGGAAGGTCGAGATGATCATCGAGATCAGCAGCAAGAAGCAAATGCCGAATACCATGGCGAGTGACAGAAATCGATCCCGAATGACGCCTTTGATGCCGCGCCCAGGCTTCGGTTTCACACTCCAAATGGTGTCGAGCGCTCCCTGCAATTGGCCAAACACCCCCGCGGCGCCGAGCACCAGGGCTACGGTGCCGGCGATGGTCGCCAGGATGGAGGTGCCATGGTGCTGCGCGGCCATCATGGAGTCGATGACGCGCGTCGCCTGCGGGCCGATCATGATGCTCAGTTGATCCTCGACCTGGCGGCGCACGGATTCCTGCCCCAGCACAATTCCGGCGACGCCGACCACGATCAGCAGGAACGGGGCGATCGCAAAGATCGCGTTGTAGGCCAGGGCGGCGCTCATCTGCACCACCTTGTGCTCCGAGAAGTCGTGCAGGGTCTGCTTGGCGATATCGCGTACGGCCTTGACGCTCATAGCGAGAACGTCTTAGCTCCCGGACGGGCTTTCAATCGCCTTTCTGATTGGCGCGTATTAAGCCTTCGCCGTCGGTCGTGGTGGCCGTGGCCAATCGGTCCGAAATGTGACTCAGCGCCTTTCGCGCTGTCGGGCAGGCCTTAGCTTAGGGGCAACCCAGGAGGCCATACGGCCGTCGCTCCGCTGCCCTCGCAGTCCCAACAATCGTCCTCCAGCCTCGCAATTCCGACGAATGGCCAGTTGCCATCGAGCGAGTTCGGCCTCGCGTTGGGATTTCTGATTGGGCGCCATTTTCTCAACATGCAGGACCTGCATTACGGCTACTGGCCGGATGACCTGCCGCGCGTGCCGCAGAATCTCGCCCAGGCGCAGGCGCACTATACGGACTTTCTGATCTCGCACTTTCCGGCGGGCGTGAAATCGGTACTGGACGTGGGGTGCGGAGCGGGGAATACCGCGCGCAAACTGCTCGAGCGAGGGCTTACGGTCGACTGCGTTTCGCCGAATGGCGTGCTGACAGGGGTTGCGAAGGAGACACTGCGAGGGCGCGGCGACATTTTTGAGACGCGCTTCCAGGATCTCAAGACCGAACGGCGCTACGACCTCATCCTCTTCAGCGAGAGCCTGCTCTTTATTCCGCTGGAGGAGGCGTTCACGAAGGCGCTGTCGCTGCTCAACCCCGCCGGCCACATCCTCATCACCGACATTTTCCGTGTGCCGGCGGAGGGCAAGAGTCCGATCGGAGGCGGGCACGAATTGCCGCGCTTCCGCGAGACGATCGCCCGCTTTCCGCTCGTGTCCGAGCTCGACATCGACATGACCGACGGCATCGCCCCGACGTTCGATCTCCTCGACGCCGCGTATCGTGAAGCCATTCAGCCGGCTTACCAACTTATCCTCGCCCGGCTGGAGGCGCGGTATCCGTGGCTGATGAAGCTCGTGAAGTGGAAATTCCGCAAAAAAATACGGCGCTATGAAGACAAGCACTTCAGCGGCCGGCGCAACGGCGCGAATTTCAAGAAATACAAAGCGTACCGCCTCATGCTCTACCGGAGCATGGGCGGTAACGGTCACAGCGCGCTGCGAGACTTCCCCGGCGACAGTCGCTTAACCGAGCTCAGTAGTACCGGTCTGTAG
>DASZNX010000374.1:0-8131 GCA_035551075.1 Gemmatimonadales bacterium
ACTCCGCGCCCTCGAGCTCTACGCCGTGACGATCGGCGGGGGCGTGGAGAATCGCGCGTCGCTCGCCGCGGCGATTCTGTGGAAGGACAACCACTGGGCGCTGCTTGCCCGGAACGGCCACTCACTCCGGGACCTCCTGCACGCCGCGCCCGAGGGCGTGCCCGTGATCGTCGAGGTGGAATCGGACGAGCAACTGGAGACGGCGCTCGCCGCCGGCGTTCGGCACGTCCTGGTCGATAACCAGCGGCCCCAGCAGGTCGCCGCGTGGGCGCAACGCGCCGGACCCGCCGTGACGATCCAAGCGTCGGGAGGCATCACGCCGGAGATGGCGCGCGACTATGCGGAGGCTGGGGCCACCCTGATCGCGATCGGCGCCCTCACCCACTCGGCGCCCGCTGCCCCGATCCGCTGCGATATCGTACCAGGAGGTGGTTGACAGAACGAACGTTCGTGCTATTATTGCCGCGTGAGCAAGGGCGAACGCACCCACACGACAATCCTCGACCGCGCCACTAGTCTCGCGAGTCAACTCGGCCTCACTGGGCTGACAATCGGCGCTCTCGCCGAAGATCTCAAGCTCTCCAAGAGCGGTCTGTTCGCCCATTTCCAATCGAAAGAAGCGCTCCAACTCGAAGTCCTGGACCATGCGGCGCAGCACTTCACCGAGACTGTCGTCCGCCCTGCCTTGCACGAGCCGCGCGGGCCCGCTCGGATGCAGGCCTTGTTCGACCGCTGGATCGGGTGGGAGCGCGACGAGGCACTGCCGGGCGGCTGTATTTTCGTCGCCGCGACCGCCGAGCTGGACGATCGTCCGGGACCGGTACGCGATCGTCTCGTCGCGTTGCAGCGCGATTGGATCAACGTTCTCGCGACGTCCTTCCGCAAAGGGATCGAGTCGGGCCATTTCCGGCGCAACGCCGATCCCGAGCAGTTCGCGCAGGACATGTACGGCGTGATGCTGGCCCTGCACTTCCATTCCCGCTTGATGAGCGATCCCGGCGCCGAACGACGCGCGCGCCGGGCGTTCGCGGCACTCCTCGATGGAGCGAAGCCATGAGATTTTTCCGCGCGATCCTCAGCGTCCTCCAACCGGTGTGGCCTGGTGCCGCGGCCTGGCTCGCGGAGCGTCTTTTTTTCACGGCTCCGCGCCGCAAGGCATCGATCGCGGGACGCGCTGCACTAGTGAGTGCAAGACGGTTTCACTGCGTGTGGATGGCCGGCGCATTGTGGGTTGGCGCTGGGGAGATCCCGACGCCGCTCTCGTCTATCTGGTTCACGGTTGGGCCAGTCGGGGCTCGCGGCTCGCGGCGTTCAGCGCGCCCTTGGTCGAGGCCGGTTACGGCGTGGTGACGTTCGACGCACCGGGCCACGGCGCGTCGGGCTGGGGGATGAGCTCGCTACCTGACTTCGCCCGCGCCCTGGCAGCCGTGTCGGCACAGGAAGGGAACGGAAGAATGCCACACGCGATCATCGCGCATTCATTTGGCTGCGCCGGTACCGCACTCGCGCTGTCGTCGGGCGTCACAGTGAGCCGACTGGTCTTCCTGGCTCCGGCCGCCAATCCGCCGGCCTGGGTAGGTCCTTTCGCGCGCGCCGTCGGCCTCCGGCCCGATGTACTCGACCGGATGCGCGCGCGCAGCGAGCGCCGTCTCCGGATCCGCTGGGACGACGTCAACGTGTGCGACATCGCCAGGCGCCTGGTCGGCGCGCCGCCGCTGTTGATCGTGCATGACAACCAGGACGAAACGGTCGGAGCGGGCGACGGGGACGCGATCGCCGCCGCCTGGCCGGGGGCCCGTCTGGTGCGTACCGACGGCCTCGGACATCGCGGCGTGACGCACGATCCCGAGATCGTGCGGCAAGTGGTGGATTTCGTGACAGCCTCGAGGAGCCGCGCGAGCGACGCGCAGCTTCTCGAGCACGAGTTGTTCTATCGGGACGAGCGAATCAATTCGATCCAGCCGTCCTGGCGGTAGCAGGCCCGGGGTTCGTGATGAACCGCGCGACGTTCTGCTTCAGCTGTCCGAGCGCCGGCTCGTACAGATACATCATGTGTCCGGCTTCGTAGTACTTGAGCGTAATGTTGTCGCGCAGATCGGGCGACAATCCCTGGAGATGATTGACGGTGTACTCCGTCGCGTAAAACGGCGTCGCGAGATCGTAGTACCCGTTCTCGATCTCGACCCGCAGATGCGGGTTCGTCACCAGCGCCTCCGCCAAATCTCCGCCGACGTAGGTCGTCGTGGCCCAGCCACGCTGCCCGTCGCGCATCCAGTTCCACTGCCCTTGATTCCCACCGCCCATCACGTATCGGTCCGGGGTCTCGAACTTGAGCTCGCCCCGGAGATATGCGTTCGCCGCGGCCGTGAAGGCCCCGGTCACCGCATTCGATTGCGGATCGCCGGAAGCGTTCTCGGCCAATAGATCCATCAACGGTCCCGAGAAGCGGGAATCGAGGCGGCCAGTCACCAGCCCGCGGCTGCGCTGTAGCTCTGCCATGTACTCGCGCAACGGCACCCGCAGATCGGCTTTGAGCAGGTAATCCTCCGACAGTCCGGTATACGCCGCGAGCTGCTTGGCGACCTGGGCTTTGCGATCGGCCGGAAGGGTCGCCCCTGCCGCGAGCGCCGCGGCGTAATCACTCATCGCATAGCGCCGCACGTCGGAGAGGAACGCGGCCATGTCCGTGGGCGCGGGAATCACCTTGTGATATGCCGCGGTCGCCGCATAGCTCGGCAGGTACAGCTCGTAGGAAAGATCGTGTCCCGGTGAGAAGAGCAGCGTCTCGAAGTCGAGCACCGAAGAGATCAGAACTATTCCATTGAGTGAGATGCCGTCGCGCTCCAGCCGGTAGCCCAGCACCGCCGAGCGCGTCGTGCCGTAGCTCTCGCCGATCAGGTACTTCGGGGACGACCACCGGCCGTTGCGGCTCAAGTACTGGGAAATGAATTGCGCGAGCGTCTTCGCGTCCTCATCCACGCCCCAGAAATCCTTGCCCGTCCCCTTCCCCACCGGCTTGGAAAAGCCGGTCCCGATCGGATCGATGAACACCATATCGGTGACATCGATCAGGCTGTTGGGATTGTCGACGAGCTGGTACGGAGGCGGCGGGGTGGGCGCCGCGTCGGTCGTCACCACGCGTCGCGGGCCGAACGCGCCCATGTGCAACCATGCGGATGCCGAGCCGGGCCCGCCATTATAAATGAAAGAGATGGGCCGCTGGGTCACGTCCTTGGAGTCGGTGCGCGTGTACGCCGTGTAGTACAGCACACCGATCGATTCATCCTTGTCGTTCTTGATGAGCATCGTGGCGGCCGTGGCGCGATACGGCACGGGCTGATTCCCGATCCGGATCGTATGATCGGTGACCGACGATTGCTCATTGGGAATCGGCGTTGGCTTCGTGGTGTCGCGGTCGGCTGCCGTTGGTGGTGACTGAGCGGGGGCTGCATTGGGCCGCTGCGCGGCGAGTGGAGCGACAAGCACTGCGGCGAGCAGAACCATCGTGCAAAAACGCATACTATCTCCTCCTCATCTGTTTCCACCGAGTCATTACGGCATGCACCTGAGTCCGCGCGCGCGCGCACGCAGCGACCTGCCCGGCCGTGGGCGTGACATCCGCATCCTGCATCGCCATCGCCGCGGCAAGGGCCGCCTGACTCGCGCTCTCGAGAGTCGGGGACTTTGCCCCCGTTCCCCCTCTCCGCCCGGAGACGGGCCCAGCGGGTGACGCCGGCGCGATCGAATCGATCCTCGGCGCCAGCGCCGGCACCGAGTCGGCCAGCCGTCGCGCATCCCGATATGCGGCGCGTGCCGCATTCGCGGAATCGTACATCTCCTGAGTCAACGCCGCGAGTTGTCGCAAACCTGCAACGGGAGTTTTGACGCGCGGGTCGAGCCGCAGCGTGAGCGGTTGGGTGTACGTCTTCCCGCCCGCCACCAGACGCACCGTGTAGCGCCCGGGCGGCGCCCACGGCGCCCTCGCCGTGTGCTCGCTCCGGTGCGGTACCGCACCAGTCGCCTCGACCTCACCCGTTTGCGGCTCGTCACCGATCGGCTGGTAACGCATGTCCCAGAGGAATCGGTGCAAACCCGCACGCGCGGATAGACGCTGCTGCGGCGCCGGCCAGTACAACGGCAGACTGCAGTCGAGCGCTGCCGGATTCTTGCGACACACCTGATCGTACGCCGCCGGGTTGACGGCGGGGTCGGGCTCGCGTACCGGATCATCACTGGCGTACGAGCGAATCACTCGACCCGAGGCTGTCACGATTTCGAGCTTCACGGGAGCCGTAGCGTCGTCGGCGAGCGCGTAGTCGATGATCGCGCCGGCCGGTGGATTTTCCGCTGCTGGCAGCTCGGGCGGCCTCGGGGTGGGTTCGTTGGTGCCGAGGCGCACGCGCACCGCCGTTTGCGGTGTTACGAGGTAGGTCGTCGTGGCGGACTTTGACTTCGCCAGAGCCCGCAGCGGGCTCAGATCGTCGAGAATCCAGAATCCGCGCCCGTGCGTCCCCGCAATCAGATCGGCGCAGAGGCACGTGCTGTCGTCTTTCACCTGGATATCGCGCACCGAGATCGCCGGCATGTTGAGTCGCAGCGACTGCCAGCTCTGGCCGTCGTCGAATGACACCCAGACCTGCACGTCGGTGGCGGCGTACAACAAGCCGGGCACGCGGGGGTCCTCGCGGATCGAATTGGCGACCGCGTTCGGTGCGATGCCGTTGTTGATCTCGGTCCACGTGCGCCCGCCATCGTGCGTTCGCCAGAAATGCGGGCGCGCGTCATCGATGCGCAGGGTGTTCGCCGCGGCATACGCCGTGCGCGTATCGAAGTGCCCCGCCTCGATGTTGAAAATGCGCGTCCAGGGTTGAATCGCGGCGGGAGTGACGTTCCGCCACGTCGCGCCACCATCGGTCGTCACCTGGATGTTGCCGTCGTCGGTTCCGGCCCACAACACGGCGGCACTTTTCGGGGATGGCGAAAGCGCGGTAATCGCGCCGCGCGGCGCCGGCGTGACGGTCTTGGCGTAGCGACCGGCGCTCGGCGGCACCGCCCAGGTTTGGCGCGCCAGGTCAGGGCTGATGCGCGTCCAGGTGTGCGCATGATCGACCGACTTCCACACGACGTTCGATGTGTAGTACAGCACGTTCGGGTTCAAGGGCGACCAGATCAGCGGCATGGTGCGCACGTTGCGGCCGTACTTGTCACCGCGCGCGGCGGAGTCGGGCCCCACCTGGGCGGTCTGGCCCGTCCGGCGATCGTAGCGCGATACACCGGTGCGTGCGCTGCCGAATACCACATCCGGATCGCGTGGATCGGGCGCCGCGATACCGTACTCCTGAATGTTCGCCGGGTGCCAATCGTGAAACGTGATTTCACCGTCGTCCGAGCGGCTCGCGACGCAGATGGATCCCGAATCCTGCTGGCCGCTGCACACTTTATACGGGAACGCATTATCGGCGGTCACGTGGTAGACGGCCGCCGTCGGCTGTGTGTACCAGTTGCTCCAGGACTCGCCGCGATTGGACGAGATCACCGCCCCCTGATCGGACACAACAAGGATTACGTTCGGATCGTCGGGGTGAATCCAGATGCGCTGGTAGTCGTCTCCGCCAGGGGAGCCGCGCACCGCCGACCAGCTCGTCCCGCCGTCTTCGGTGCGCCACATGACGATCGACGCGCTGTAGATCACGTTCTCGTTTTTCGGATCGACGACGATCGGTGGAAGATCCCCGCCACCAATCCGCCCCAGGGGCCGACGATCTGCCGTAGCTGCCGTCGTATCCCCGACGACCGGAGCACCAGGGGTCCGGGTGCGCAGCGTCCAGTGCGCCCCTCCATCGCTCGACTTGTAGAAATTGACCGGGCCCGATCCTCCGGCGGGATTCACCGACGCGATCATCGCGTACAGCACCTGGGGATTGTTTGGCGCGATCGCGATGTTCGCTTCCAGGACCTGAGGCAGCCCATTCGTCAGCTGCGTCCAGGTGGTACCGCCATCGGTCGATTTGTAGATGCCGCCCGCGCCGGGCCCCGAGGAATCGGGCCCGAACGCGGCGTATTCGTAAAACGTGGACTGCTGTTGCCACAGGGTGGCATACACGGTGTTCGGATTACTGGGATCGATCCGGACCTCGTTCGCGCTCGTGTACTCGTCCTTGTACAGCACCTTTTCGAATGTCCGGCCGCCATCGGTTGACCGGAATACACCGCGTTCGGCATTCGGCCCGTATGGGTGGCCCAGGGCCGCGACGAAGAGACGATCCGGATTCGTACGATCGACGTCCACGTAGGCGATCATCTGCGTGGAATCGAGTCCGAGATGCGACCAGGTGCGGCCCGTGTCGTTCGAGCGGTACATGCCGTATCCGGTTGCCAGATCGGGCCGGATGATCCCCGCGCCAGTGCCGACATAAATCACGTTTGGACTGGACTGGGCCACGGCGATGGCGCCGATCGAGCCCGTAGCCTCGCGATCGAACAGCGGCTGCCAGGTAGAGCCGTAATCGCTCGAGCGCCACAGACCCCCGTTATCGAATCCGATGTAGAAGACCGTCGGCGTCCCGGAAGTAGCGGCCACCGCCCGAGCGCGACCGGCGCGGTAGGGGCCGATCGTGCGCCAGCGCAGCGCGCCGGCCAAGTCGGGCGTGGTTGCCGCGGCAGGAGGATCGTGTCGATCCGGGAATGATTGCGAGGAGGTGCTGTCTAGTTGGTTGACAGGAGATTGTGCGACAATGGGAGTGGGGTGTGCTCCGACAGCGGCACCGAGGATCAGAACCACGAAGGAGTTTCGCATGGCGGGAGTATGCAGCCACCCACCGCAACTCGGCAGGGGTACTGACGCGTTGCGCCCTGCCGGGCAGCTCGACGGCACGCAACGCGTTCTAGATCAGTGGTTTCCTCCCGACCGTTTATCGAGCGCCGATCGCAACACGACCACGAGTGCGTGCAGCGTGAACGGCTTGTGAAGCAGTGGGGCACCCGTCTTGAGCACGGGCGCCATCTTGGCCGGATCGTCGTACCCGGACATGTAAATCACCGGGGCGCGAATCCCTTCCGATGCCAGGCGGTCGGCAAACTCCTTCCCGCCGAGCTTCGGCATGACGATATCGGCCAACACGACATCGATTGGGGTGCTGGACCCCCTGGTCAACGCCAGGGCTTCTTCGCCATCCAGCGCGGTCAAAACCGCGAAGCCGAGGCTCCTCAGCATTCGCGCCAGCGCTTTCACCAGTTTTTCGTCGTCATCGACAACGAGAATCAGCTCGCCACGCCCCGGTAAGAGAAGGGAAGTATCTCCGTTGTGGGGGGCGGGAGGACCGCCATGCTGCTCCGGCACACCAAATCTCCGTCGTAAGTCTTTGGGCAAATAGCGGAGGGCCGGGCGAGTGTTGCAAATACCGACTCGGTTACGATCCCATGCGGGGCAAGCATGGCCGAGTTGAAAGACCTCCATTGTTTTGCGGCAGTAGCGGAGACCGGGACGTTGAGCGGCGCCGCGCGAGAGGTGCACGTCGCGCAGCCGGCGCTGTCGCGCCGGATTCGCGCGCTCGAACGCGAGCTCCACGTCGACTTGCTCACCCGGCACGCCAAGGGCGTCACGCTCACACCGGCCGGAACGGCTCTCGCCGACGGCAGCCGCCAACTGTTGCGCGACGTCGCCGCGTCAGTCGACCGCGTGGAGGCTGCGGCATTGGGCCGTCGCGGGCGTGTGCTGCTGGCTGCGACGCGCGGCGCCGTCGCGCGCGGCTTTCCCACGGACGTCCAGGAATCGCTCCGTAGCGATGCTCCCGAGATCGCACTCGTCGTGCAGGATTTCGAGCAGCCCGGTCCAGCCGCAGCCGTTGCCGACGGCCGCGCGGACCTTGGCGTCGGTGTCGAGAGCGCATTGCCGGCGGAGCTGCAGGCCCAGCGGCTGTGGGTCGAGACCCTGGACCGCGTCATCGTGCCGTGGCATCATCCGCTCGCAACGCGCGATTCCGTCACACTCGCGGATCTCAGCGGGCTCCCGTTCGTGTTCGGGCTCGACAATGCATCGACCGCGGTGCGCGATCGGGTCGCGCAGACGCTCGCGCGCGCCGGTTTGCGCTCGCCATTGATCGCGCTCGAGGGCGACCTCACCGCTCCCCAT
>DASZNX010000375.1:0-2237 GCA_035551075.1 Gemmatimonadales bacterium
GTAGATCCCTCGCTCGCGCCCGATTCTGGTTCCGAGTCTCCCTCCCCAGCAGATCCCTCGCTCGCGCCCAATTCTGGTTCCGAGTCTCCTCACCAGCAGATCCCTCGCTCGCGCCCAACGCTGACGGTGGCGCTTTGCCACGCGCCTAGCGGGGGCGCTTCGCTCGGGATGACATGCGGTCGCTTGCTTGAGAAGAAGGAAAAGGAAGAGGGTTAGGGGTCCTCCTTCAATAAAAGAGCGCGCGCCATGTCACCCCGAGCGACGCGCGCGCTTCGGTGCCTGGCGCAGCGCCATCGTCCGCGTTTGAGCGCGAGCGAGGGATCTGCTGGCTTATGCACGGCCCCTGGCCCGAGCGGTGCATTGATCACGACGTAACCGCGACGGGTGTGCGCCGCGTCACACCCGTTACTCCGGCCCCTCGTGTACAGTCTTCCTTTCTGGATGTGTGCCCGGGAGCCGTTAACCCCGCGACCGCCCGTCCGTCTAAACAGGCGTTTTCCGGAGCAGCGCCCTACACTCGCACAATCGGAGGATCGTTCGTATGCGTCTTCTGCCCAGGAGTGTCTGGCGCCTCGCCGCCGGCACGGTCGCCCTCGCGGCGTTCGCCGCATGTAGTGATTCGACGTCTCCCAGTTCCACGCTCACTCAGGCCGAAGCCAACAACGTCGCCGAAGTCGTCACGACGGACGCCGCCCAGCTCCCCGCGGGCGCAACGTTCAGCAGCTCTACGGGGACACCGTTTGCCTCGAGCCCGATGCCGGGCGCGGCGTCCGCGGCGAGCTGCACGCCCACCAAGACACCAGCGTCGCCCACGAACTCGGACGCTGACCCGGTGCCCGATTCGGTGCACGTCGATTTCGCGGGCTGCACGTTCACCAACACCACGTACACCGCGTCGCTCAGCGGCGCGATCGACTTCGTCGATCCGACGCCGACCGTCACCGACCGGGCGCTGCGGACCCGCTACACCGACTTCACGCGCAGCATCACCAACACCGCCACCAATCAGACACGCTCCGTCAAGGAAAACGGCACGCGGACGATTGCGGGCAGTCCCAACGCGCTGCAGTTCGCCGATACGATGCAGACCGACTATACCTTCGCGGGCGGCGGCACGGCCGTCCATGTCCGCAAGTGGGCGGCGAGCTTCACCGCCGATCAGGCGGGATCGATTCAGATGGGTTCGCCGCTGCCAAGCGGCACGTTGACGATCAACGGGTCGTCGACATACACGTCCGCCACGAACAACTACTCGCTGTCGGTCTCGACGAGCACGCCGCTGCACTACAATGCCAGCTGCACCGTCGAGCCGCGTTTCGACGCCGGGACGTTGATGGCGAGCGTGACAAAGAACGGCACCACGTCGAACGTGACCATTCAATTCACGGCCTGCGGCCAGTACACGGTCACGCGGTCCTAGCTGACAAGGGGGACTCCTGCTACACCCGAAGCCCGATCCGCTGCCGGATCGGGCTTCGCGCTGTCATGCCGTTGCTCTCGCGACCCGCGTCCGGCCGAGCGATCATTGGGCCATGGCGCTGCCCATCCAATGCTCCAGCCTTGTCGGGTTGATTCTCGTCACGAGCCTGATGCCGGCATCCGCTCAGGGTCCTGTCGACTCCGCCCTCGCCCACTACATCACCACCATTCCCGCCATCGACAACCACGCGCATCCGATGCGACCGGTACGCCCCGGGGAACCGGCTGACACCGAGTTCGACGCGCTGCCGCTCGACGGCATTCCAGCCTTTCCCGTACCGTGGCGCCTCACGCCCGACGCTCCCGTCTGGGGACGAGCGGCGCGAGCGCTGTACGGCAAAGAGGCGGGCGATACAGGCTCGTCTGGCCGCGCGGCGCGCGTGGCCGCACGGGCGCGGGCCATCGCAGCCCGCGGCAACGAATTCCCCGCTTGGGCGCTCGAACGGGCCGGGATCGAGGTCATGTTCGCCAACCGCATCGCAACGGGCCCCGGCCTCGAGCCACCGCGGTTTCGCTGGGTACCGTTCGACGATCCCTTGCTCTTTCCGCTGGATACGAAGGTCGAGGCGGCTCGGACGCCGGATACGCGCTCGCTCTATCCGCGGGAGGCGGCGCTGCTCAAGCGCTACCTCCGGGATCTCGGTCTCCCGGCGGTGCCGTCGACGCTGGCGGCCTACGTCGCGACCGTCGTGATCCCGACGTTGCAGCGCCAGCGGCAGGCCGGCGCGGTCGCGATCAAGTTCGAGATCGCCTACCTG
>DASZNX010000376.1:0-1586 GCA_035551075.1 Gemmatimonadales bacterium
AGTCCCCGCACCTCGCGCCTCGGCATCTCCGGCTCCGAGACCGCCTCGAGCATCGGGACCGGGCGCGGTCCCGCGCGAAGCGCGCGCCGCCTGTCGCGCCAGGCGAGCACCGCGGGCAACGCGAAGAGAGCCGCCGACAAGCAGGTGATCTCGCCGATCACGGCGATCAGGCCGAACGACTGGATGGCCATATTGTCAGCGGTCACCAGCGTGGCGTATCCGATGATCGTCGTCGCGGAACAGAGCGTGACGGCTCCCCCGGACGCGGTGAGCGATTCTTCCACGTCGGACGACTGCCGATAGCGTTGATAGAAGTTCACCGCGTAATCGACGCCGATTCCGAACGTGATGGGCAGCACGGCGAAGTTCACGAAGTTGAGCCGCAGATAAAGCGCGCCGAGCGCGCCGAACATCCACAGGACGCCCAGGCAGAGCGAGGAGATGACCCAGGCCGAGTCGCGGAAGGAACGCATCACGAGGATGGTGAGCGCGGCGACGGCGAAGAAGCTGAGCGCGGCGGCGAACCCGCCGTCGCTGGTGATCGAATCGACGATGTCGCTCGTCAGCACGATCTGGCCGGCAATGAGCGCGGTGGGATCGGCGCGCAAGGCGGTCACTCGCACCAGCTTGGCGTGCTCGATCTGTGCCTTTCCGTGCCGCGCGTCCGTCTCCAGGGTGGGATAGACGAGGACGAGGCGGCCCGACTTGCCATCCTTCTCGCGGAACGGGAGCTTCAGTCGCGGCGGCACGTCCGCGAGCGTGATCTTTTCCAGCCGCGTACGCTCCCGGAGCCGCACGAGTGTGGGCCGCAGGTCGTCGGGCATCGCGCGCAGGATTCGTGTGTCGATGAGGCCAGGCGTTCCGCGCGGCGGAGCGACGGTGCGGAAGATGTCGCGAAGCAGCTCGATCTTGCGGGGCTGATCCTCGGGCACGAGCTTCTGCAGCGTCTGTACCGAGTCGATGGTGCCGTTCACTCCTTGCTGCTTTCGCACCTCTTCCAGCACCGCGGCGATGGTCTGCGCGCGTTCCTGGGTCTCCGTCATCACCACCGTTGGCGTTTGGTACGACTGCAGCACCGCGTCGACGTGCGTGTCCCAGTAGGCGGCACCGTCCGTCAATCCTTTGCGGCTCCCGAGCTGCCGGAAGTCGTACTGGATCGGCTGGAGCGAGAACTGCCACGCCCCCCAGATTGCGCCCGCGACGATGACGAGGGACGTGACGATCACCAGGCCGGGCTGACGCCGGAGCGACGCGGCGTACGGACCGGCGACCCTGCCGGCGACGTGCGCCTTGATCTCGCGCAGCGGCCGGACGCGCTCCGCCAGTACGATGAGCGGTGGCATGAGCAGGTACGTCGCCACCCAGCACAGCATCATGCCGATGGTGCCCATGAAGCCGAACTGGTTGAAGCCGCGGAAGCTCACCGCGACGAGCGAGCCGTAGCTCGCCGCCGCCGCGGCGCTCGCGGCAAAGGTCCCGAGCCAGGTGGTCTTGAGGGCGGTGGGGAGCGCGACGTCGACGCTTTGCCCGCGCCTGCGCTCCTCGAAGTAGCGGGCGAGGAGGATGATTCCGGCGTTGATCCCGTT
>DASZNX010000377.1:0-5954 GCA_035551075.1 Gemmatimonadales bacterium
CCGAGCGGGGGGCGGCGCCACGAGGCCGTTGGCGGGCGCGGCCGCGGCACCGGCGGGCGGTGCGACGACGACGCGATTCGCCTCCGGCACAGGCTGACTCGGCGCATACATCAGCAGGATCACGACCGCGGCCAACGCGCCCAGTACACCGAGGCGCCATTTCATCGGTGCGTGGGTGATCAGTTTCAGCACCGGCTTGGGAAGCGGTGTCCAGCGCCCCAGCGGTTGCGTCGCTTCGTCGTCCGCGCCCGATAGGGCCGATCGGATTCCCTGGAGGGAGGCGAGCATTTGTCCCGCCGACTCGTAGCGCTCATGCGGGACCTTGTTCATTGCCTTCGCGACCACGCGCTCCAGCGCGGCGGGAATCGACGGGGCGACGGTGCGGAGGGGCCGGGGTTCGGTCGTCAACACCTGATACAGCACGCCATGGACCGACTCGGCCTCGAACGGCCGCTGATAGCAGAGTAGCTCATAGAGCAGGCACCCGACCGAAAAAACGTCCGTGGCCGCCGTGATCGCGCCGTTCGTGATCTGCTCGGGCGCCATGTAGGTCGGCGTACCCACGATCGCGCCCGAACCGGTGGCATCGGCCTTTTGGAGCCGCGCAATACCGAAATCCATGATCTTCACGCGGCCGTCCGGCATGACGCGCACGTTGGACGGCTTGACGTCGCGATGCACCACGCCGCGCTGATGCGCGAAGTGCAATCCCGCGAGCACCTCGATCACGATGTCGAGTTTGCGCTCGAGTGCCAGCGGATCGCGCAGCGCGATCATGTCGGACAGATCGCGGCCTTCGACGAGCTCCATGGCGATGTAGAGCTGGCCTTCCGATTCGCCGAGATCGTACACGGTCACGATGTTGGCGTGCTGGATCGCGCCGGCGGCCCGCGCCTCACGCAGGAATCGCTCCTGCATGTCCTTGGTCTTGCGGAAGCTCGAGCTGAGCAGCTTCAGCGCCACGTAGCGGCGCAGCACCGTGTCGTACGCCTTCCACACGATGCCCATCGCTCCTTCTCCGAGGAGCTGGTGCAGCTCGTACTTGCCGAGTCGCCGGTACCGCTGTTGCGCGTCGCTCACTGTGTCAACCAGTCGTAAGCGCGCGTCAGGTACGATCGGATCGCGTCGGTCACTTCCACGTGACGGCGTGGAAACACGCGTTCGACCACCGATAAGAACTTCTGCTGCGTCATCCGCTCGGATGCGGAGCCTCCCCAGGCGAAGGGCGCTACGTACTTGGGTGCTCGAACACCATCGAAGACACTGGCGCCTGCCCCAACGACGGCACCGGCGGGGAGCAGGGTCCCGATAGCCGTCTTGGCGTGATCGCCGATTAGACTACCCAGAAACTGGTGTCCGGTTTCCAATGTGACGCCCGCCACCTCGAGCCGCACGGGTCCGTATGTGTTCTTCAGATTCGACGTGATGGTCCCGGCCCCGAGATTCACCCAGCGGCCGAGTACCGAATGGCCGACGAACCCCTCGTGTGACTTGTTGCTGTAACCCAGGACAGCCGTGGTCGACATTTCGCCGCGGATCACGCACCACGGCCCGATCGCCGAGATGCGGATCGGGCCGCCGACGATGCGGGTATTGGCGCCAACCCAAACGGGACCTTCGAGTCGTGTTCCGCTCCGCACTTCGACGCCGCTCTCCAGCACGACGGGACCGTTGCGTGTGTCGAAGACGACACCGGGCTCGACCGCTGCTTCGTGCACCGAAACCCACGCGGGATCCCCGATCACCGTGCTGCCTTTGGGGACCGCATCGGAGTCACCGAGCATCCTGACACAATCGTCGCGCAATAGCTGCTCGAGGCAGCCGATGAGATCGTGGACGCCACGCAGGAGCACACCCTCGACGTTCATGGCCTGCGCGTTGGACAGCGGTCCGTTCCAGGTCGTCCCGGCCGGCACCGACCAGCCGACCGTGATGCCTTCATGGGTGAGGCGGGCGGGCGAGTCGGGCAGTGGCCCAGCGAGTCCACGCGGCGCGAATGTCGACGATCCGATCACCGCTGGGCCGCTGACCGGCCGCCGGGCTTCGACTCGCGGCACGCCGGTCTCCGGAAAGCCCGCGAGATGCGGCAGGGCAAATATCGCGCTCGCCTCCGCGCCCACGAACGTCTCCCAGCGCTCCCGCACCAGATGCGCGCCGGCGCGCAGCTCCGAGAGTGGCCGGATGCCGGCAAACGGCGCCCATGCCGGCCCCGGATCCGGATCGACGAGATACAGCGCGTGCGCGCTCGCAGCCGAGGCCGCAGTCACAGGCGTTGTACCAGCGCTTTGAGTTTCTCAGCCTGGCCGGTCGGCATCACCAGCGTGTGACCGTTCGCGCGCACGACGACGGTATCCTGGACGCCGGCGACGGCGATGTGCTCCCCTTCGGACCAGATGACGGAATTCCGCACGTCCTCGCCGAGCGTCACGTTGCCGACGATGACGTTGCCGCGCGCGTCGCGATTACGAATGCGGAGCAGCGCATCCCACGATCCGATGTCGTCCCACGGGAATGTGCCGCGCACGACGGCCAGCCGTTTCGTTCGCTCCAGCACGGCAACATCGACGGCGACGGCCTTCACGGCGGAAAAAAACCGTTCGGCATCGCCGTTCGCGAGCGCCGGCCATCCATCGGCAAGCTCGGTGGCGTACGCGGCGGCTTCGCCGAGGAACCGCGCCACTCCCCACGCGAACAGGCCGCTGTTCCAGAGAGCGCCACGCCGGCGCAGCAACGCGGCGCGCGCCGGACTCGGCTTCTCAATGAACCGCTTCACCGTATAGGCTTCGCCGTTCGCTTTTCCCGGCACGATGTACCCATAGCCCGTTTCGTTGCGGGTCGGCTTCACGCCGACGGTGACCAGCAGATCCTGCTCCGCGGCCACGGCCAGCGCGCTCGAGGCGGCGGCCCGAAACGCCACGTCATCTCCGACGGCCCAGTCGGCATGCAGCGACAGCATCTGGCCCCCGGGATCGTGCTTGGAAATCCAGTTCGCCGCCCAGGCGAGGGCGGGAGCGGTCGAGGCGGCGCGCGGCTCCGCGAAGATGTTTCGCCGCGGCACGCCGGGTACCGTTGCCGCGACGGTTTCCACGAGCGCCGGCCCCGTGAGCACGATGATGCGCTCCGGCTGGACCAGCCCGCGCAGCCGCGCGACTGCCTGCGCGAGCAGCGGACGATCACCGCTTAGCGCGAGGAGCTGCTTGGGTCGCTCCGGCGTCGACAGCGGCCAGAACCGCGTCCCCGAACCGCCCGCGAGGATCGCCGCCCAGGTGCTCACCGCGGCTCGCCCCGTTGTTCTTCGGCATCGCCGAACATCACCGCGATCCGATGACTGAGTTTCGTCGGGCTGAACGGCTTCGTGACGAGCGTCGCGCCGAGCCGGCGTGCTTCGCGCAAAATCCGATCTTCTCCCTCGGCCGTGATGACGAGGACCGGAAGATGTGCGGTGCCGCCCTGCTGCCGCAGGTCGCGGAGCAGATCGAGGCCCGAGCCGTCGGGCAGGTGGATGTCGAGCAGCAAGCCGTCGGTCGCCGGCGCGGCGCGCAGCGCGCTCCGCGCCTCGTCCAGCGTGCGCGCAAAGCTTACGCGGTAACCGAGCTGTTCGAGAAAGGGGCGCAAGACGAGCCCGATGTGCGGCTCGTCATCCACCACGAGGAGATGTCGCGCGGATGCGCGTGGGGTGGGGGTGGAGGATGCCACCGGTCGACCCTTCGCCTACAGCAGGCCGGCGATGGCGGTGCGGTGGCGGCGGAGATCGAACAGTAGGGCGCCAACGTTCGTCGCAGGCTGCACCAGCACGACCAGGAGCGCGTCGGCATGAAGGACGGCGACTACCGCGAGTCCGCGGCTGAATTCGAGCACGGCCGTGCTGAAGTCGCCCCGCCCACCGGCATCGCCGAACTGCGCCATGTGTTTGAGGGCGGTCGGAAGCAGCGCGGCTACACTCTCGGCATCGACGCCGTTGGCAACGCGGGAATCGATGGGCAGCCCATCACGGCCCACCACTACTACGGCGTCCACGCCGTTCGTCCGGCTCAGCGCTTCGACCACGTCGCGGATGGTCGCCATACGGGCAGCCAACGTATGATTTGGGATTATCGAAGTCAAGCAACGACTGTGGGTTGACCCACTCTCCCGCGCTCCTGTAACTTGTGCTCACCTCAATGCGATCTCTACACATTCTCGGTGCCGCTTTGGCAGGCATCTTCGTTGCCAGCGCGTGCGGACCCGATCTCACGGGTTTGCTTCCCGCCGCAGTCGAAAACCGGACGGACACCGTCACGGTCTACGCGGTGAGCGGGACGCCCGTCGCGACCCCGTCCGGATATATCATCGTGAGCCGCCAGGTCGTCCGGATCGATCAAAATCCTCAGTTCGATTTCGCGTTCGACATCGACTCGAGCGGCCGCGCGTTGATCAAATCCACCGGCGCCATGAAGCTGGGACAGCAGTCTGGCGTGCAGATCACGACCACTCCGTTCGACTCCATCCAGATTGCCCCAACGGGTGGATATCAGGAGGACAGCGCCGTCGTGCTCAACCTGAATACGGTCGCGATTCTGCATTCGCGGGCCGCGCAGTGTAATTACGATCTGCAACCGTCCCACCATTACTTCGCCAAGATGCATGTAACGGCGATTGACACTGTGGCGCGGAGCATCCAGTTCGAAGTCCTGACCGACGTCAACTGCGGATATCGCGGGCTCGAACCCGGCCTGCCGAAGCACTAACTCGTGATCGATCTGAAGCTGTTGCGCGCCTCGCCCGGTCAGGTGCGAGCGGCGCTCGGGCGTCGCGGGGATCCATCGCTCACCCGTCTGCTCGACGAGATCGAAGCGCTCGACATGAAGCGCCGGACTCTGACCGCGCAGCTCGACACGCTGAAGGCCGAGCGCAACGATGCCGCGAAGGCGGATGCCCTCGCCGCAAAATCGGCGGGGGGACTGCCCGCGACCCTCGTCGCCGAGCGCCGCAAACTCGGCGAACGGATCACCTCGCTCGAGAGTGAGCTGAAACAGGTCGAGACCACGCTCGAAGCGAAAGCGTTGTTCGTGCCCAACCTGCCGTTGCCCGACGTTCCGGACGAGCTCACGGTGCTGCGGAGCTGGGGCACCCCCGCTCCCAAGGGAGGCAAGCCGCATTGGGAGATCGCCGAAAAACTCGGGATTCTCGATCTTCCCCGGGGCGCCAAGCTCGCGGGATCGGGCTTTCCCGTTTTGGTGGGAGCGGGAGCCCGGCTGGCACGCGGGCTGGTCAACTTCATGCTCGAGCTGCACAGTAGACAGCACGGATACACGGAAGTCGAGCCGCCCTTCGTGGTGCGTCGCGAGATCATGACGGGCACCGGTCAGCTGCCGAAATTCGAAGACGACGCGTACAAGACCACGGACGACTTGTTTCTGATTCCGACGGCGGAAGTGCCGGTGACGAATCTGCATCGCGATGAAATCCTGGACGGCGCCGTGCTGCCGAAAGGCTACGTCGCCTACACGCCGTGCTTCCGACGCGAAGCGGGCGCGGCGGGGAAAGACACGCGTGGCCTCCTCCGCGTCCATCAATTCGACAAGGTGGAGCTCGTCCGCTTCTGCCGGGCCGCCGACTCGCCCGCGGAGCATGAGATGCTGACGAGCCACGCCGAACAGGTTCTGCAGCTCCTCGAGCTGCCCTATCGCGTCGCGGTACTGCCTGCGAACGATCTCGGGTTTTCGGGAGCGAAGACGTATGATCTGGAGGCGTGGGCGCCCGCGGTGGCGCAATGGCTCGAGGTGTCGAGCTCCAGCACGTTCACCGACTTTCAGGCGCGCCGCGCGAACATCCGCTGCCGGCCCCGTCCCGGTGAGAAGCCGGAGTTCGTGCACACGCTCAACGCGTCGGGCGTCGCGCTGCCGCGCACGATCGCGGCGTTGCTCGAGACGCATCAGCAACCCGACGGCTCGGTGATCCTGCCGCCGGCGTTG
>DASZNX010000378.1:0-3993 GCA_035551075.1 Gemmatimonadales bacterium
GTTGATGCCTGCGGATACAACGACTGGGAAAGGGCGGTAGGGGACGGTAGGGGACGGTAGGGGACGGTAGGGGACGGTAGAGGGCGGTAGGAGGCGGTAGGGGGGGCGGTAAGTACCGCCCTTTACCGCCCCTCTACCGCCCCTTTACCGCCTCCTTGCCGCCTCCTACCGCCTTCAGCACAGCATCTTCGATGTTTTGATCCTCACCCACGCCCGTATACACCACTTTCCCTCTGGCATCGAGCGCAGCGATATACGACGTCGACGGCGCCTGGAACGCGCGCACCGCCGCCCCATTCCCGTCCCACAGGAACGTGAACGGCATCGGGTGCTGATCGAGGTGCCGGCGCACGGTGTTCTTGCTCTGATTCACCGCCACCGCGACGACGAGAAATTCGGCCCGGTCGCCGTACTGTTTCTGCGCCGCCTCGAGCCGCGGCAGCAGCGCCGCGCAAATCGGACACCACGTCGCCCAGAATTCGACAATGACCGGCTTCTTGCCGATCCATTGTGAAAGGGCCACCGAATCGCCATTCAGGTTTTCGAGGGTGACCGCGGGCGGAGTTTCGCCCACGGGAATGCCGATGACGTCCTGCGCGCGGAGCAGCGCGGGGATCAGAAGCAGCAGTGCCACGCACGACGCACCCTTCGCTACGCTCAGGGCAAGCTCACGCACGACGTACGGTTTCACCATACGAGTCCCGCCCTCACAAAGTAGTATTCGGCCATGATCAGTAAAACCACGCCCGCTGCCCGTTTGATCCACACCATCCACGCGCCCGGCTTCGGCAGCACCGCAAGCGCTCCCGAAAATACGCCCACGACCACCAGGACCGCCGTCATCCCGAGCGAAAACACGAACAGATAGATGAAGCCGAGGACCGCGCTGCGGGTTGTGGCAACCCAGGTCAACACGGCGGCAAAAGCCGGGGCACCACAGGGCGCGGCGACGATACCGGAGGTCGCGCCAAGCAGAAACACGGCCGCGTAGGAGCCGCCACCGAGGCTCGCGGCCCATGTCGCGAGCCGCGCCGGCATGCGCACGGGAATGACCTCGAACATCGCGAGCGCGAAGACGAGTAACAAATTGCCGATCACCAGCATGGCCCAGCGATTGGAGCCGATGGTTCCGAAAATCGAGCCCGTCAGCCCGGCGATCAGACCCAGAATCGCGTAGAAGAGCGCGAGCCCGGCCACGTAGGTCAGCGTCAGTCCGACGCTACGCCGGCGCGAACCCGTCGCCGACTGCACGCCGACGCCGCTGATCGTCCCTGCCGTGATCGGAATCATCGGCCAGATGCAGGGATTCAGACTCGTCACGAGGCCGCCAAGAAACAAGAGCGCAATAGCGACAAGCGGCCGATGTTGCAGCGCGTCGGAGAGACCGGTCGGGAGCAATGCCAGGATGACCACGGGCGAGATAATAACTACTTTAGCCCCCGTGAGCCGCACCGCACTCATTGCCGGCGCGACGGGCCTCGTGGGAAATTGCGTGCTCGAGCTCTTGCTGGCCGACGTGACCTGGGACCACGTCGTGACCGTCGGCCGCCGCACCGCGCCGCAACGCCACCAGAAGCTCGAGCAGCGCATTCTCGATCTCGCCGCGCTCGACGCCGTTGGTGATTTGCCGCATGCCGACGACGTGTTCTGCTGCCTCGGCACCACTATCAAGCAGGCGGGTTCACAGGCAGCGTTCCGGCGTGTCGATTATGAATTCGTCCTCGCGCTGGCGCGCGCCGGGCTCCGCATTGGCGCCACCCAGTTCCTGCTCGTGAGCGCTACGGGCGCTGATCCCGGATCACGCGTGTTCTACAGCCGCGTAAAAGGCGAAATGGAGGCGGAGGTCCGCAAGCTTCCCTATCGCGCGGTGCAGATCTTCCGTCCCGGCTTGCTCCTCGGCAAACGAACCGAGTTTCGCCTCGGTGAGCGTCTTGCGATGATCGCGGCGCCGCTCGTTCAGCTGTTGCTCGTGAGCCGCCTGCGCCGCTTTCGCTCGATCGAGGCGAGCGCTGTCGCCCGCGCGATGGTGCGCATCGCGCGCGAAGCGCCGCGTGGACCGAACGTCTTCGAGTACGACGCCATGATGGCCAATCAGTGAGGGACGACCTGTTTCTCCAAGCGGCCATTGCGGAAGCCGAGCAGGGGCGCCGGGAAGGCGGCATTCCGATTGGCTCGGTGTTGGTGGCGGAGGGAAAGATCATTGGTCGCGGGCACAATCGCCGAGTGCAAAAAGGAAGCGCGGTCCTGCATGGCGAAATGGATGCGCTGGAAAATGCCGGCCGCCTGCCTGCCGTCGTGTATCGCGACGCGACGCTCTATACCACGTTGTCGCCGTGCGCGATGTGCAGCGGGGCCATTCTTCTCTACGGCATTCCGCGGGTCATCATCGGCGAGAACCAAACTTTTGTCGGGGAAGAAGAGCTATTGAAAAGCCGCGGCGTAGAGCTCGACGTGCGTCAGGACGAGCGGTGTGTCCTGATGATGCGCTCGTTTATTCGAGAGCATCCTGAGTTGTGGGATGAGGATATTGGAAAGTGATCGCGACCTTTACAATCCTCCCTTTCTCACCGTCATCGGTCCATTCGTCGTCACGACGCGAACCAGCGGCCCGCCGCTTCCTAGTGTCGTTGAGATGCGATCCTTCACGCGTCCGCTGATCGTTACGGTCATCGGGAAGCCGACGTCCATCGGGCCATTGACCGTTCCAAACTCGATCTTGGCATTGTAGTTGTCGGGGATCTGCAGGTCTGCCGGGCCATTCTGCGTCTCGGCATTGAGTCCCGCGCCGTTCCACTGCGTCCCGAGCAATTCGACCGTGAGCGGGCCGTTCTGCGCGCGGGCGTGAACATCGCCCCCAACTCCGGATAATGACAAGGGACCGTTCTCGGTCTCGAGCTCCATACGGCCGGCGACCTCTTCGACAGACAGGGGACCATTTTCCGTCGAGATGGTCAGGTCGGTGCGGCGCGGCACCATTACGACCAGGTTGACACCCCAGCCCTGATGACGTCCCGATGAACTACCTGGCCCCGTGGCCCGCACCGTGGAGCCGGACGCCTCGACGTTGATCGCGCGCGCAACCGCGTCGGCATCATCCTGTGTCCGCGCATTGACCTGAATCCGAGCGGTCACCGCAATGCTATCCTTTTCCCATCCGACGACCTCGACACCGCCATTCATTCCCGGCTCGATGCTCAGCGGTTGGCCGCTCGGTTTCATGCCGAGCTCGCGGATTTCGCAATGGCGGGCGCGCGTGCCCCAATCGCCGCGTTCATAGCGACAATTCGCCAACCATTCGTCATTGCTTTCCTGCGCAGCGAGCGCGGCTGGAATGATGAAAGCGGCGATGAGCGAGGCGGCGAGATAGCGAATCATGACGGGCTCCGGGCAGACAGGGGTTTTCTGGTTCGACACGCCCTACGCTGGAAGGGTTGCTGAGGTTTGGCGAGTTGCGCTCAGCCCACGTAACTGACGGTGTGGCAATGACGTGATGTCCATCATTTGGTGGAATCGCCGCACATTCGTAGCTTAGAAGCCCCTTCTTGAGGCTGGCGGAGGCGTAGATGCGCACCACGAATCCCGTGCTCAACGCCAAGACGTTTGCGAACGTCGAGCGCGTTGCTGGCACGCCGACAATGACGGTGGAAGGCACCGTCAACCGCAGCGCCTTCCTGTTACTGATCCTGATGGCGACTGCGACGTGGACCTGGATGGAAGCGTTCATCGGGTCGCCGATCGATACCTATCTGTGGACCGGTTTGCTGGGCGGCCTTGCCGTGGGGCTGGTGACCGCGATGCTCCCCGGGATCGCGCGCTTCACCGCACCGCTCTACGCCGCGCTCGAAGGCCTGGCGCTGGGCGCCATCTCCGCGATCTACGAGGCGCGGTTCCACGGCATCGTCGTTCAGGCCGTCGCACTCACGTTCGGCGTGCTGATCGCGCTGCTGGTCGTTTACCGGCTGCACATCATCCCGGTCACGGATCGGTTCAAAG
>DASZNX010000379.1:0-2890 GCA_035551075.1 Gemmatimonadales bacterium
TCTCGAGCGGTGTGAGCGGGCAGATCCAGCCGTTGTATTCGATCAGGACACCCCAGACCGCGCAGGGCACGTGCAGGATCGCCACCCACCGCCAGCGCCAGGCCAGAAAGCCGCCCAGGACAATGAATACGATGAACAGCGCATGAAACGCGACGACGGCGTCCGCGAGCAGCCGGTTGAGCACGAGTAGGTAATAAAGCAAAACCCCCCATCCGGCCAGAGCCGAACGGGGGGTCGGGAGGTCGCTACCGCTGGTGCGTATGCTTAGGCGCCCAGCACTCCCAGAGAGGGTCCGAGCAATCCTTCGAACACCGCGGTGACGTTTCCAGCCGCATTGCCCAACGCGTCGAGGGCAGCGTTGTCATCGGCGCTGAGCCCGTCGGCGTCGGCGCCCTGACAGGTGAGCGTATAGCTGTTTGAAGTCCCCGTCACGCTGCACGTGGCGTACAATCCTCCGTCCACCTTGGCGGTCACAGTCCCGCTGACGTCACCGACGCTGGTGGCATTGAGACTACCATCGAGCGTGACAACTTCACCCGCGTGGTCGAACCGGAACGAGAGGCGGATGCTCACGGAAGTCTGACTGGACGTCTCGGTAAGCGTAAGGCGCTGCCAGTTGCGCACGTGAATATCCTGCGAGTTGACATCGAACGACACGTCTTCCGTAACGGTAACGGTTGTCGTGGAGCTGGTTCCCGATACCGCGGCGGAGATTGCGCCACCGAATCGCAGCGAATCGGGTGAGTCGGCGCCGTTCGTGATGTATCCACTCGTGCTGATCTTGACCGATGTGCCTGACTGGCTCGTGAGCGTCACGGTGTAATCGACGTACACGGGTGTGCCACCGACGCCCGCCACCGTCACATGGACTTTGGGAGTGCTGCCGCTCTCATCCTTCAAGTCGATGTAGCCGACCTCCGTGCCGGGCGCGGGGCCTGCCGGCTCCAGGGTCAACGGATCAATCGCATACAGGATGAAGCGCACGCCGTTGCTCGGGGCGCCGGCGCGTGCCGTCGTGTCGTAGAGATGATTCGTGAAATCCCACTCGAACGTTTTGCCGACGTAGGCCGGCGGCAGGAGGGCCGCCGTGCTGCTCGTGCTGTTCTCCGACAACAGGCCGGCGAACACGCGCGCGGCATCGATCCGGCGCGCGTAGGGCTCGAGTCGCGTGGAGTGGTGCAGCGGATTGGTCGCGGCCGCTAACGCGAGCGCGTGCACCGGGGCCGGTGCGGAAGTCGGAACTGTGATCTGCACGGAGGATAAGCTCTGTAACGCCGGCGCGTTGAAGAGCGACACCAGGGCCGCGAGCTCCGACGCTGTTGCCTGAGGATCGGCGGGCGACTTTGGAGCGACGGCGTTGTCGCCGCACGCAGCCGTAAATACTGCGAGCGCGAGGCCGCCAGCAAGCAGCAACCGCATACAGCCTCCAGAGAAGGAAAGGGATGAAGAGTCTGAATTCTGCTCGCGCTGCGACCGGGGTCGCTGTGACCCCACGCACAGGCTAGACGATCACTCCACCACCGAGTAGGCGTTCACTGGCGTCGTACAACACGCCCGACTGTCCCGGGGCGATCGCCCGAACCGGCTCGGCAAGCCGCAGCGCGATGCGGCCCTCGCCTTGAGCAGCAATCGTGCCGGGGACGGCACGCGCGCGATAGCGGCACTGCACCCACACCGTGTCACCTGCCGCGGGCGGATCGACGAGCCAGTTGACCTCTTCCAGGGACACAGCGTGTCCGAACAACTCCGCGCCGCGTCCCACCACCACTTCGCGCGTCTCGGCGCGGATGGCGACCACGTAGAGCGGCTCGTCATAACCACCCGGCAGACCGCGGCGCTGGCCGACAGTGTAGCGCGCGAAGCCGTCGTGCTCACCGATCACTTCGCCGGTCGTCGTCACGAGCGGGCCCGGCGCGAGCGCGGGTGCGTCCGCGGGCAGATGCTGCTCGAGCACGGCGACGTAATCATCGTCGGGGACGAAACAAATCTCCACCGACTCCGGCTTCTCGGCCGTGAGCAAGCCGAGCCGGCGTGCCGCGGCGCGCGTTTCCGACTTGGTCAGCTCACCGACGGGCGTGAGCATGCGCCGCACGACGGAGCGATCGATGCCCCAGAGGAAATACGACTGATCTTTCTGGCGGTCGCGGCCGCGATAGAGCGCGCCACCCTTGGCGATCGCGTAATGGCCGGTCGCAATCGCATCGCAGTCGAGCGCGTCGGCATGATAGAGAAAATCGCGAAACTTCGTGAACGAATTACAGCGCACGCACGGAATCGGCGTACGGCCGCGGGCGTATTCCGCCACGAAATTCTTGATCACGTCGTGTCCGAAGCGGTCCTCGAGATTCAGCACGTAGTGCGGAATGCCGAGCCGGTGCGCCACCAGCTTCGCGTCGGTGATCGAATCGAGCGAGCAGCACGGCCGGTCCGGCACGCTGTCGCCGTAGCAGAACAGCTTCATGGTCGCGCCGATGACCTCATGGCCTTGCTCGACCAGAAGCGCGGCGGCTACGGACGAATCCACGCCGCCCGACATGGCCACGAGGATACGGCTCATCGATGCAGAACGGCGGAGAGCGATCGCACCTTCTCGACGATCTTCGGGAGCGCACCGGCAACAGCCTCGACGTCCTCGAGGCTACTGTCCTTACCGAACGAAAAGCGCAGCGCGGCCACGCCGAGATCGCGCGGCACGCCCATGGCCGTGAGGACGTGAGACGGCTCGACGGATCCGGTGCTGCACGCCGAACCGGACGAGCAGGCGATTCCGGCTAGATCGAGGTGCATCAGCAAGGCTTCGCTGTCGGTGCCGGGAATGGACACGTTCAACACGTGCGGCGCCCGCTCGCCCTGCCAGCCATTGATCACGGCGTCGGGCACGATCGCCAGC
>DASZNX010000380.1:0-5372 GCA_035551075.1 Gemmatimonadales bacterium
GCGACGCCCGGACGTAGTACCCGTCGCTGGCGTTGCGCTTCACGAAGCGACGCCAGAAATCGTTGATCAGATAGCTCGCGCCCCAGTTGAGCTGCGTCGCGATCGTCGACATGTACGCCGCGGCGAACGCCGCGATCATCAAACCGCGCAGCGATGCCGGGAGGTAATCGATCAGCACGCGGATATAGCCGGTCTCCGGATCCGCGAGATGCGGGAACAGAATCAGCGACGCGAGCGCGGTAAGAATCCAGGGCCACGGCCGGATCGCGTAGTGTGCGATGTTGAACCACAGCGTCGCGAGCATGGAATGCCGCTCGTCCTTGGCGCTGAACATGCGCTGCGCGACGTAGCCCCCACCGCCCGGCTCGGCGCCGGGATACCACGTGGCCCACCAGTTCAGGGAGATGTAGACGAGGAAGGTGATCATCGGCATCCACGCCGAGTTCAGGTCGGGCACGAGGTTGAGAGCCTCACCCCGGCCGCTCGAAACGAGCTGGGCCTTCATGGAGCCCATCCCACCGACGGCGTTCACCGCGAAGACGGCGAGGATGATCACCATGCCCATCTTGATCACGAACTGCACCATGTCGGTGACGAGGACACCCCAGAGACCCGACAGCGTAGAGATGAAGGAAGTCAGCGCGATCAATCCCAGGACGATCGCGAGCGCCTCGAGCTTCGTGACGCCGAAGATCAGCCCCAGGATTTTTACCATCGCGAGATTGACCCAGCCGAGGATGATGCAGTTGATGAAGATGCCGAGGTAGACGGAGCGGAAACCGCGCAGGAAGGCCGCCGGCTTCCCGGAGTAGCGGATCTCGGCGAACTCGATGTCGGTCATGACACCGGCGCGCCGCCACAGCCGGGCATAGAAGAAGACGGTGAGCATTCCGCTCATCAGGAAGCTCCACCAGATCCAGTTGCCGGCGATCCCGTTCCGCGCGACGAACCCGGTGACGACGAGCGGCGTGTCGGCCGCAAACGTCGTCGCCACCATCGACGTGCCGGCGAGCCACCACGGCACGTTGCGGCCCGAGAGGAAGAACTCGTTGACGTTCTTCCCGGCGCGTGCCTTGTAGTAGAAACCGATGCCGATGTTGAGCGCGAAGTACGCCGCGATCACCAGCCAATCGATGATGGTCAGTCGCATGGGCCACCAATTGGGGGGGTGACGGCGTGTTCGGCAAGCAGTCTGTGACCAGCACCGTTGACAGTGCAGGTTCACCCTTCTAAGTTGCTGCCAGACTGGAGGATATGATGGGCACTACACAGCGTTCTGTCACGCTCACGCTCACCGACCGCGCGAGCCAAGAGATCAAGAAATTCCTGGCCGAGGAGAAGGTGTCGCAGGAATCGGCCGGCTTGCGGGTTGCGGTGTTGCCGGGCGGCTGCTCGGGATTCCGCTACAGCCTGAACATCGAAGAGCAACCGGCGTCTGACGACGTGGTGGTCGAAAGCGCCGGCGTGCGGCTCTTCGTGGACGAGTTCAGCGCGCAATACTTGAACGGCACCGTCATCGATTACAAGAGCAACTTTCAGGAGTCCGGGTTCGCGTTCGAAAACCCGAACGCGTCCGGCGGTTGTGGCTGCGGATCGTCGTTCACGGTTTGAGCGTTGATCCTTTCTGATTGGCGAGTCCGGGCCCGCGCATGTCGCGGGCCCTTTCTTTTCTAGTCGTGCGTCCACTCGACATCGGCGTCATCGCCCTCTATTTCGTCGCGGTCATCGTCGCCGGCCTGGTCCTTGCCGGCCGCCAGCGCGACGCCGCCGATTACTTCCTCGGCCATCGCGGGCTGCCGTGGTGGGCGCTCATGCTCTCGGTGGTCGCGACCGAGACGTCGGCGCTGACAGTGATTTCGATTCCCGGGATCGCCGTGCGCGGCAATCTGACCTGGCTGCAGATCACCTTCGGGTATCTGGTCGGACGCGTCGGCGTCGCTTACCTGCTCTTGCCCGGCTACTTCGACGGCTCGCAGGATACGGCCTATCAGCGGCTCGAGCGCCGCTTTGGGACCGCGGCGCGACGGACCGCATCGGGCGTCTTCCTCTTCACCCGCTGCCTCGCCGACGGAGTGCGGATGTTCGCCACCGCGATCACGTTGGCGGTCATCACCCACTGGAGTCTCACCGCCGGCATTCTCGCGATCGGCGTTGTGACGTTGCTGTACACGTGGGTCGGCGGCCTGCGCGCCGTCGTGTGGACCGACGTGATCCAGCTCGCGGTCTACCTGCTTGGCGGCATCGCGACCATCATCGTCGCGCTCCACATCGCCGGCGGTGTCACTGCGCTCGGACGCGCGTGGGATGCGGGCAAACTGCAGGTCTTCGATTTTCAATTGTCGTTCAAGGTCCTGTATACGTTCTGGGGGGGACTGATCGGTGGCGCGCTCCTGTCGGCCGCCACGCATGGGACGGAACACCTCTTCGTCCAGCGACTGCTCGCCGCCCGCGGATTGAAGGACGCGCAGCGGGCGCTGATCGGATCGGGTGTCTTCGTCATCCTGCAGATCGGCCTCTTCCTGCTCGTCGGGACGACGCTGTGGCTCGCCGGCGCCGACAACCCGGCCCTCCGCAGCGACGCGGTCTATCCGACGTTCGTAATCACGCATCTGCCAGCCGGTTTGGCCGGCCTGGTCGTCGCGGGGATCCTCGCCGCCGCGATGAGCAGCCATGCGTCGGCGGTAAACTCGCTCGCGTCGGCGGCGACGCACGACTTCTACGCTCCCATCACCGGCCGCAACGATCCCCAGCAGTTGCTGCGCGTGGGCCGCTGGCTCACGCTGATCTGGACGGCCGTCCTGGTGGGTGGCGCGCTGGCATTTCGCGACCAGAACACGCCCGTCGTGCAGTTGGCGCTCAGCATTGCGTCGCTCACCTACGGAGCGCTGCTCGGCACCTACATCCTCGGCGGCTTTTGGGCACGCGCGCGTCAGATCGATGTGATCATCGCCCTGGCGACCAGCATTGTCGTAATGGCCCCGGTCGTCCTCGGCGCCGTGATCCCGCACTTCCCGGTGCACTGGTTGCCCGGACTGGCGTGGCCGTGGTATGTGCCGCTGGGCACGATGATCACCGTGGCCGTAGGAATGATTGCCTCGCTTGTGGGACGGCCCGACGGCCCGACGGCCCGACGGCCTCAGGAGTCGGCGTGACCGAACAGGCCGTCCGGCCGGCCGTCCGTCCGCCCGTCCTTCTTGGTATCGACTGCGGCGGCTCGCATACGGCGGTGGTCGTCGGCGATCGCCAGGGTAGAGTCATCAGCCGCGCCGAAGGCCCCGGCTCCGCCATGCGACCCGGTGGCGCGGAACGATCCGCGGCCGTCATTGCGGACGTGGCCCGCCGTGCGGCGATGCAGGCGCGTGTCTCGCTGCCCGCCAGTATCGCGCTTGTGGGGGCAGCGGGCGCAGGTCGCGCGCCCGAGCAGGAGGCGCTCGCTGCCGCGCTCATCGGCGCGGGTGTCGCGACGCGGGTGGACGTTCGGGGCGACATCGAGATCGCGCTCGCCGCCGCCTTCGGTGACGGACCCGGCATCCTGGTCAACGCGGGCACCGGTTCGATTGCGTACGCACGCACGTCGGACGGCAAATTGCACCGCGCCGGCGGCCACGGCTGGCAGCTCGGCGACGAGGGGGGCGGCTACTGGCTGGGACGCCGCGCGCTCGCTGCCGCCGCGCGCGCGCAGGATGGGCTCGAAGAATCGTCCACACTGCTCGAGCGGCTGCTCGTCGCGCTCGGACTCCAGACGTTCGACGACTTGATTCGCTGGACGGCGACCGCGACGCCGGCACAGGTAGCCGCGCTCGCGCCGCACGTGATGAATGCGGCGAAGGAAGGCGAGACCGTCGCGCAGCGCGCGGTCGAGGAAGCCGCGGTGGAGCTCGCGCACCTGGTCAAGATCCTGACGCGGCATTTCCCCGGAACAGCGGCGATTCGCGTGGCGACGGCCGGAGGATTACTGCGGGTGGGTTCTCCCCTACTCGATGCGCTGCGCGCGCGCCTGGGCGCCGATGTGCCGCGCGCGCGACTTGAGGATGCCAGCGCCTCGGTGGACGCGCCCGTCGGTGCGCTCCGGCTTGCCGCGGGACTTCTTACGACTCGACCTTAGGTCGCACCTCGCCTTCCCGACGTACTCGACTGTGCCGCACGCTGTACACAAAGTAGATCAGGACGCCGACGAGGAGCCACACGACAAACCGCTCTTTGGTGAGGGCGGGAAGACTCACGATCAGATAAAGACAGAACAGGATCGACACGATCGGGAGCACGGGCACCCAGGGCGTCCGGAAGGGGCGCGGTCGATTCGGATCGGTACGGCGCAGCACAATAATTCCCAGGGCCACCAGGACGAACGCGAACAACGTGCCGATATTGGTCAGCTCGAGCACGACGCCGATCGGCGCCACCGCCGCGAACAGTGCGACGAAGATCCCGGTCACGATCGTGGTCACATGCGGCGTCTGGTATTTCGGATGGAGCCGCGCGGCCCACGGAGGCAGGAGTCCGTCCCGCGCCATCGACATGAAGATCCGCGCCTGGCCGAGCTGGAACACCAGGAGAACCGACGTCATGGCCGCAACCGCGCCGAGCGCGAGGATGCCAGCCGCCCAGTCGGCATGGATGTACTGGAGCGCGACCGCGAGCGGATCCGGCACGTTCAGCTTATCCCAGGGAATGATTCCGGTCAGGACGAGCGCGATCGCGATGTACAGCACGGTGCAGATGATCAGTGACCAGATGATGCCGCGCGGAATGTCGCGCTGCGGATTCCGCGCTTCCTCGGCGGCGGTGCTGACCGCGTCGAAGCCGATGTAGGAGAAAAAGATGATCGCCGCGCCGACGCTGATCCCCCCAAGGCCATTGGGTGCGAATGCGGGCGTCGACCATTGCTGCGGTTTCACGTAGGCCACACCAACCAACAGGAACAACCCGATGATGGCGATCTTGATCACGACCATCATCGTGTTCACCCAGGCGGATTCCTTCGTTCCGATCACGAGCAGCCACGTGATGATGGCGACGATGGCGAACGCGGGCAGGTTGAATACCAACGGAATGGGACCGAGATGAGGGACGGACGCGAGAAACGCGGCATCGTGCCGCGCGCTCAGAATGTCCGTGACCAGCCAGCGCGGCAGCTCGATACCGAGCCCGCGCAGCAATGAGTCGAAGTAGCCCGCCCAACCAATGGCGACCGCGATATTACCGACCGCGTATTCCAGAATCAGATCCCAGCCGATGATCCACGCGACGAGCTCGCCGAGCGTGGCATACGCGTAGGTGTACGCGCTTCCGGAGATGGGAATCATCGCGGCGAATTCGGAATACGTGATCGCGGCCAGCGCGCTCGTCACACCGGCCAGTGCGATCGAGAT
>DASZNX010000381.1:0-4937 GCA_035551075.1 Gemmatimonadales bacterium
GCGCGCACGATGCGCTGCGCCAGTGTGGGCGGATTGGTGAGGAACGCCGCCGCAACCTCTTCGGTCGTGAGACCACAGATTTCGCGCAGCGTCATGGCGACTTGCGCGTCGGGATTCAGGGCTGGATGACAACAGGTGAAGATCAGGCGCAGGCGGTCATCGATCAGGTCGTGGGGTTCCTCAGGTTGTTCCGCGATGAAATCGAGCTCGCCACTGATTTCGCGCCGTTGCTTTCGTAGCCGGTCGATGGCCTTGAATCGGCCGGTGGAAATGAGCCACGAGCGCGGGTTGGCGGGAACTCCTTCAGCGGGCCAGCGCTCGACGGCAGCCGCAAACGCCTCCTGCAACGCCTCCTCGGCGAGATCGAAATCGCCGAGGAGGCGGATGAGGGTCGCGAGCACGCGTCGCGACTCTGCGCGATAGACCGACTCGATCGTGTCTACGGCTGGTTGAACTCCATAATGGGCCGGACCTCGACCGTGCCGTGCTTTGCGCCCGGAATCCGGGACGCGACCTGGACCGCTTCGTTCAGATCTTTCGCCTTGATCAGATAGTAGCCGCCGAGCTGCTCCTTCGTCTCGACGTACGGGCCATCGGTGGTCGAGAGCTTGCCGTTCCGGACGCGGACCGACGTGGCGGTCTTGGTAGGCTGCAGCGCTTCGCCGCCGATGTAATTGCCGGCCTTCTTGATGCTCTCGGTGAACCCGTTGTACTCGGCCATTCCTTGCTTCAGGTCGGCCTCTGTGGCCCTGTCCCACCACTTCTCATCCTCGTAGATCAAGCACAGGTATCTCATGACTCCTCCTCCAATGAGTTCTGAAATATGACCCGGACGCTAGATGGTCGATTAGCATGACGGGAAATCGACAAGACGCTAACTTTTGACCATGCCACGTTATGCGGCGTTCCTTCGGGGCGTAATGCCGATGAACTGCAAAATGGCCGACCTGCGAGCCGCGTTCGAGGCAGCCGGTTTTACCGACGTCAGGACAGTCCTCGGGAGCGGTAATGTGGTGTTCGACGCGCGTCGCACATCGGAACCGGCGCTCGAGCAGAAGGCCGAAGCAGCCATGCAGGACCTGATGGGCAAGGCCTTTCTCACCATCGTCCGGCCGATCGATGAGCTGCGTGCGCTCCTGGCCTCGGATCCGTATCGACGCTTTGGCGTGAGTCCAAAAGCGAAACGCATCGTGACGTTCCTGAAGGACCGGCCGAAGTCGAAAATGAAGCTGCCGGTCGAAGTCGATGGAGCGCGCATCCTGAGTATGCGGGGCGGGGGCGGCGAGATTTTCAGCGCCTATGTTCGCACACCCAAAGGTCCTGTGTTCATGTCGTTGATCGAGAAAACATTCGGCAAAGATCAGACGACTCGCACGTGGGACACCATCGCAAAGGTGGCGCGCTGAGATAGATTCGAGCCGTGCCTTCCTCCCTGACTCCCAGCTCCGAACCGCCGCCTCCCGCCGCGCGCGAGCGTGTGATCGAGCTGCTGACCCAGCACTTCGCCAACGACGAGCTCACCGAAGCCCAGCTCGAGGCTCGGCTCAAGGATGTGTACGCGGCGCGCACGGCCGCCGATCTCGACGCCGTCGTCGCGGCCCTGCCGGCCTCGGGGCTCGTCCCCGCGCAGCGCACGGACACGCGCATCAGCGCCATGTTCTCGGGACAAGAACGGAAGCTTGCCGGGATCGTGCCACGCCAGCTCACGCTGAACGCGCGCATGGGATATGTGGAGCTGGACCTCAGAGATGCCACCTTCGCTCCCGGCGTCACCACGATCGACGTGCATTCGTTCATGGGATACGTCGAGATTCGCTTGCCCGAGGGGATCCGCGTCGAAAGTCACGGTCGCGCGCTGTTTGGGTATTTCGCGGTGAAAGGATTGGACGAGGAATCGGACAGCGTCGTGCGGATCACGGGCCGAGCCGTATTCGGATACACCGAAGTGTTCCTGCCCGAGAGCGAAGAGGAGGAGGAAGAGGACTAACCATCGACCTCTCGCCCTCGGGCCGAAGATCAACCTGCCGCCTCAAAAACCGTACTTCGCCCCCAAGTAAACTGTCCTGCCGTAGTACTCGCGCTGTACGCTGAACCGGTGGTCCGTCGTTCCCTGGAAGAAGCCGAACTGGGCGTTGTTGAGGTTCAGTGCTTGAAGCTGGAACTGCACCTCGGGCGTCAGGTTGTAAATCACGGACGCGTCGATCTGAGAGTGCTCGTAGAAGTAATTGTCGCCGTCGGCGGTTGGCGTGGCGTCGCCGTACGAGCCGATGTACGCGCCGTTATAGGTCCATGCGAAGCGCGCCGAGACGGGTCCGCGATCGTAGAGCAGCGCGGCATTGCCGATGTTGGGCGCCTGGCGGAGGAGCGGAGCCTTCCGCCCGCTCGCCGGATCCACGAGCACTGACGAGCTCGTGTGCGTCCAGTTCAGGTCGAATCCGAGCCCAGCCAACGCACCTGGAAGGAACGGGAGGTGTTGGACCCACTGTGCTTCGAAACCGGTGAGATGACCCGACCCGCCGTTTTCCGGACGCGTGCCGTAGTAGCCGACAAACTCAGGCACCGGTCCCTGATAGATGAAGTTCCGATCGAGGATGACATTGGAGAGCGACTTGTAGAACACGCCGCCCGACACGAGACCTCCGGACGACGGGAGGAAGCGTTCGAGCAGGAGGTCGAGGTTCCAGGAGCGCTCCGGCCGCAGATTCGGATTGCCGGAGCGGAGATTGGAGTACTGGTTCTGGTAGATCGCGCCGAGGTTGCCCTCTAAATGGGGGGCCAGATCGGCATAATGAGGACGCGCGATGCCCCGTGTCGCCGCGATGCGGATGTTGGTGTTCACATCGGTCTCGTATCGCAGGTGCAAGCTGGGAAAGACGTCGGTGTACGTCTGACTCCCACTCGTGGAAGTGACGGTGGTCCCTGTCGAGTCGGTCGCCGCCACATGTCCGTTGTACGCCGAGCGCGTCGTCTCGACGCGGAGCCCCGCGTTGAGCCGCATGCGTCCGTAGTCGACGGAGTTCATCGCGTAGCCGGCAAGGATGCGTTCGGAGCCGTCGTAGCTCCCGAGCGCATTGCGCGTCGCGTCCGTCTGATCCTGAAAGTTCCCTGGATTCGTGTTTTCCCACTGATTTGTCGTCGTGAGATCGGGCACCGGACCCATCGCAAAGCCGGACGAGAGCGCGGAATAGAAGTTCGGATCGGAGAACGTCGACAGCGCGCGATCGAGCGTGTACGGAGCACTGGATGTATCGGCGAAGGAAACGTTGTTCCTCGTGTAGGCCTTCGCCTCGGCGCGGAAACGCAGTCCCATCTTGAGCGTGCTCGGGTGCGCGCCGAGGGCATAGGCCAGCTGAGCGTTGAACTGCCCGCCCAGGTCACGCCCCGTCGAAAGCCCGTTGCTCGCGTCGTAACCGCCGAGGACGAAATTCGCCGGGTTCATGGCGCGGGATTCTTGCGACGGACTCACGTACTGATATTTCGGCATTTCGCTGTTGGAGGCGTCGTACCGGAAAGTGAGCGAATCGGAATACCCAAACCCACTGGTGCGATAATCGCTGACCGACTGGCGCGTCCCGGCGAAATTCCCCGAGTAGTCGAAGAGCCAGTCGCCATGCTCTTCGCGACCGCCGGCAGTGACGCCCCAGAGCTGCTCGACAGGCGTGCGTTGTTGCACTTCGCGCGTGAGCGCGCCGCCCGTGCCGAACCCGCTCGTCCCCACACCGGCCGAGTCGCCGCTGGTGGCGATGTCGTAGACATAGCGAGTGCCGTGGTTTTTGAAGAAACTCCACAGACCCTTGACGAACACGCGCGAGTGATCGCTGAAGCGGTAATCGAAGCTCCCGCCGACTCCTTCACGGGTGCGGTAATACGTGTAGTCTCGCTGGCTCCACTCGACCGGGATCGATCTTCCCGTGCTGTCGACCGTCCAGCTGGGCTCGACATCGTTGATCACGCGGTTGTTGCGATCGAGGCTTCCACCAATGAGGAGACCGACTTTCCGCTCCGGACCGAACCGGCCACCGTACGTCAGACTCCCTTGTGTGACATCGTGACTGAGGAGCGAGATGTGGCCGTACTGGACCGCGGCATAGCCTTGCGGAGGTCCTTCAGGAGTCTTGGTGACGAGATTTACCGACCCGCCGATCGCATCGGCATCCATGTCTGCCGTGAGGGTCTTCGAGACCTCGATGGCGCCCAGGATATCTGATGGGACATCGTCGAGCTTGACGATCCGATCGCCCTTCTCGGTGCCGGGAACGTGTACGCCGTCCACGGTCACATTGGAGAGCCGTGGCTCGGTGCCGCGGACCTGTACGAACTTTCCCTCGCCCTCATCCCGTTCGAGTGAGACATTGGGCATGCGGCCGGCGGCTTCCGCGGCGTTGCCGTTGGGCAAGGCGCGGATTTCGTCGCCCGACAACACGGTGAGCAGATTGTCGGCCGACTGCTGGCGATCGAGCGCCGCCGCCTTGGTCTCGCCCAGCCGATGCGCGACGACCAGCACGCGCTGCAGTCCGATGGCGATGGAACGCAGCTGCAGGGTCACATCTGCTGGCGCCCCCTGAGCGACCGTCACGACAATCGAGTCGGGAGCAAAGCCGAGGCGAGCCCCGCGCAGCCGATACGATCCGAGTGGCAGATTATCGATCCGAAAGGACCCGTCTTCGCGCGTGCGGGCGGTATAACTCGTGCCCAGGAGTTGCACGGTCGCACCGGGGACCGGGCGCGCTGTCGAGTCCACCACGCGTCCCGCGATGTAGCCGGCGCCTTGCGCGGCGAGGATCGAGGTCAGCGTACAGGTCAGCAAAACGGTGAAGATGACGGAGTAACGGCGGGCGCATGACATGAGAGACCTCCGCGATCTGAAACGTGAACCGGTAAACGTTCGCACCCAGAGATTGCGCCGCGGAGGTGACTGATTGGCGACTGCCGTGTAA
>DASZNX010000382.1:0-9074 GCA_035551075.1 Gemmatimonadales bacterium
CGGTCGCGTCAAGTCGATAATGCCGAGCCGCCCCAGCAGGTCATACACGGCGGCGCGACGCTCGGCGATCTGGAGGTCCGCAAGGCCATCGCTGATCCTGAGCTGGTGCAGGGTGCGCAGGCACTCGACTTCTGTCAGCGCGCTCGTGCCCCCGGCATCGAAGCCTCGCAGTTCACGCAGCGCGCCCGCCTGCGCCAGCACGAAGCGCAGAACGACGGACGACTCGACATAGGCAATCACCGCTCGCCGCGCTCTTGCGCCAGCAGGTCCAGGATGTCGGTCTTGGTCTTGAGCGGGGACGGCAGCCGCAAGTCCTGGAGCCGGGGCGCGCCAGCCGCCGGCTCCCGCACCACGAGCCGGGAACGATCGCCCGCAACGGGCTCGAGCCGCGCAATCGGGGTCTCGCGATCCAGCACCGTGATCGTCTCCCCCCGCCGCACGCGGCGCAGGTACTCGCTCAACCGGCTCTTCAGCTCGGCGATCCGGACCGTGTTTTTCATGACCATATGATAGTCATTTATGGTCACATAGGCCAGTGGACTAACCACGTACAACGCAGTCTTGCGTAGAACTGCTTGCCCGAACCACGTTGGCCCGCGTGGCCTTGACTTAGCTAACCATATTAGTCATAGTGCCGCATGCCGCGCTCCAAGACACGCTACAACGTGCACGAGGCGAAGACCCATCTCTCGCGCCTGCTCGACCAGGTCGCCGCAGGCGAAGAAGTCGTGATCGCCAAGGCCGGCGTGCCGGTTGCGCGCCTCATCCCCGTCCAGCCCCCGCTCGCTGCGCGCCCCCTCGGCATCGAACAAGGACGCATCTTCATCAGCGACGACTTCGACGCCCCACTCCCGCGCGACGTCCTCAAACGCTTCGAGGAGTGAGGCTCCTCCTCGATACCCAGGTCTGGCTGTGGATGCTCGCCGCGCCGGAACGCCTGTCCTCCGCCGGCCGGCGGCTCGTCGTCTCGCTCGACCACGAGCTATTGCTGTCCGCGGCGAGCGCCTGGGAGATCGCCATCAAGCACGCTCTCGGCAAACTGAAACTCCCGGGGGAACCGGCCGACCTGGTGCCCGAGTGGATGACCCGCACTGGCGTCACACCGCTCCCGGTGTTGCACCGGCACGCCCTCCACGTCGCCACGCTCCCGCCGTATCACCGCGATCCCTTCGACCGCATGCTCGTGGCTCAGGCGCAGCTCGAACAACTCGCCATCCTCACCGCGGACCGGCAGTTCGCCCGCTATGACGTCACAGTAAAACGGGCTTGACCGCGGCTCTTCGAGCGCCCGATCGAAAGGGCAATGGTCAACGCTTGGCGGCAAAGAAATCGCGAATCAGCTCGGCGCATGCCTCCGCCTCCACCCCGCCCTGCACTTCCACCCGATGATTGAGTCGCGGATGCCGTACCAGATCGCCTAACGACCCGCACATCCCCGCCTTCTCGTCGTACGCCCCGAACACCAGCTTCCCGACTTTCGCCAGCACGATCGCCCCTGCGCACTGCGCGCACGGCTCGATCGTGACGTACAGCGTGCAGTCGTTCAGCCGGTCGGTTTCCAATGCCTCGAGCGCGCGCTCGATCGCGAGAAACTCCGCGTGATACGTAGGATTCCTGCGAGCAACGGTTTCGTTGTGCGCTGCGGCCACGATTTCGTCGCCACGCATGACTACGGCGCCGATCGGGACTTCATCGATCGCGGCAGCGCGGCGTGCCTGCTCGAGCGCCGCGTCCATCCCGATATTACGACGCACGATGCACGACGCACGGTTCTTAGGCACGCACCGTCTCTCTCGCCTTCTCAAACGTCAGCGAGTTACCGTCCTTCGCGCGATCTACGCGAACCCGGTCGCCTTCCCCGTACTGCCCCTCGAGCACCGCGACCGCCAGCGGATTCTGCAGCAGTCGCTGGATCGCTCGCTTCAGGGGCCGGGCACCGTACACCGGGTCGTAGCCCTCGGCGACGAGCAGCTGCTTCGCGGCTGGCGTGACATCGATCGTCAGTTTCCGATCGGACAACAACCGCTCGACCCGCTTGATCTGAATGTCGACGATTTGCGCGATATCTTCATGCGAAAGCGGCCGGAAGATGATGATGTCGTCCACACGGTTCAGGAACTCCGGCTTGAACGCCTGCCTGAGCAGCTCCATGACCTTGGTCTCGGCCTGTTCCCACGCCACGCCGCCAGTCCCCGCCTCGATCAAGTATTGCGAGCCGATGTTCGACGTCATGATCAACACAGTGTTGCGGAAATCGACCGTGCGTCCCTGTGAGTCCGTCAGCCGGCCATCGTCGAGAATCTGGAGCAGCACGTTGAATACGTCGGGGTGCGCTTTCTCGATTTCGTCGAACAGCACCACCGAGTACGGGCGACGGCGAATCGCTTCGGTGAGCTGGCCGCCTTCCTCATAGCCGACGTAGCCGGGCGGCGCACCGATCATGCGGGCGACGGCGTGCTTCTCCATGTACTCCGACATGTCGAGCCGGACCAGCGCGCGTTCGTCGTCGAACAGGAACTCCGCGAGCGCTCGCGCCGTCTCGGTCTTGCCCACGCCCGTGGGACCGAGGAAGATGAATGACCCGGTCGGCCGATTGGGATCCTGCAGTCCCGCGCGCGCGCGCCGCACGGCATTCGCGACCGCCGCCAACGCCTCGCGCTGGCCGATGACGCGCTTGCCCAGCTCGTCCTCGAGCTTGATCAACCGCTCTTTCTCCGACTCCATCATCTTGGTGACCGGAATGCCCGTCCACTTCGACACGATCTCCGCGATGTCCTCGGCGTCGACCTCTTCCTTCAGGTACTTGCCTTTCTTCTGGATCTCCGCAAGGCGCTTCTCGAGCTGCGCGATTTCCTTCTCGGCAGCCGGAATGCTGCCGTAGCTGATCTCCGCCGCTTTCTGCAGATCGCCGCGGCGCGTCGCTTGCTCGGCCTCGACGCGCAGCTGCTCGAGCTCCGCCTTCTTCGCCTGGATCTTCTGGATCGCGTCCTTCTCCGCGGTCCACTGGGCCTTCATCGCGTTCGACCGCTCGCGCAGCTCGGAGATCTCCTGCTCGATCTTCTCCCTGCGCTCCTTGGATGCCTTGTCTTTTTCCTTGGCCAAGGCCTGTCGCTCGATCTCGAGCTGCGTGATCTTGCGCTCGACCTCGTCGATCTCCTGCGGCAGCGAGTCGATCGCGATGCGCAGCCGCGCCGCGGCTTCGTCGATCAGATCGATCGCTTTATCAGGCAGGAAGCGATCGGTGATGTAGCGGTGCGACAGCGTCGCCGCGGAGACGAGCGCGTTGTCGGTAATGCGGATGCCGTGATGGACCTCGTACTTCTCCTTGAGCCCGCGCAGGATCGCAATCGTGTCCTCGACCGATGGCTCGCCCACGTACACCGGCTGGAAGCGCCGTTCCAGGGCGGCGTCTTTCTCGATGTGTTTGCGATACTCGTCGAGCGTCGTCGCCCCGACGACGTGCAGCTCGCCGCGTGCGAGCGCCGGCTTGAGCATATTCGATGCGTCGACCGCCCCTTCGGCGCCGCCGGCGCCGACCAGCGTATGCAGCTCATCGATGAAGACGATGTAGCGGCCTTCGGCGGACTGGATTTCCCGCAGCACCGATTTGAGCCGCTCCTCGAATTCACCGCGGTACTTCGTCCCGGCGACGAGCGCGCCGATATCTAGCGCGATGAGGTGCTTGTTCTTGAGCGAATCGGGGACGTCCCCGTTCACGATGCGCTGCGCCAACCCTTCGACGATCGCCGTCTTGCCGACGCCTGGCTCGCCGATGAGGACAGGGTTGTTTTTGGTGCGGCGGGACAACACTTGCATCACACGGCGGATCTCTTCGTCGCGACCGATGACCGGATCGAGTTTGCCCCTGCGGGCGGTCTCCGTGAGATCGCGGGTGAAGCGCTGCAGAGACTGGTACTTGCTCTCGGGCTCCTGGTCGGTGACTCGATGCGCGCCGCGCACGCCTTCGAGGGCCGCAAGCAGCTGCTTGCGATCGATCCCGTTCGCCGCGAGCAGCTGGCGGGCCGTCGTTCCCTTCTCCTCGGCGAGCGCCAGCAGCAAGTGTTCGGTGGATACGTACGCATCGCCGAGGCTCTTGGCGTCCTCATCGGCGCGATCGAAGACACGCGACAGCTCGCGCGCCATCGTCGGCTCGGCCGCTCCGCCTGATTGCTTGGGGAATCGCGCGATCTCACGCTCGGTCTCCGCCTGCAACTGGCTCACATTCAGACCGGCTTTTTGTAGCAGCGGGACGACGATACTCTCGTCCTGCTTGAGCAGGGCCTGGAAGAGATGCGCGTCGTTGACGACGGGATTGCCGTTGGAGCGCGCCTGGGCGGCCGCTTGCTGCAATGCTTCGGCGGCTTTGACGGTCAGTCTATCTGGTTGGATCATGCGATCCCTCCAAGCAACCGCTGTGCCGGAGAAAGATGTCGAAATGACAGACAGCGGCGGTAGGAGGCGGTAGGAGGCGGTAAGGGGCGGTAGGGGGCGGTAAAGTTAGGGGCGGTAGGAGTAACTCCTACCGCCCCTTACCGTCCCCTACCGCCTCCTACCGCCTCCTACTTCATAATGATCATCTTCTTCGTAAATCGCTTCCCATCCACGACCAGCTGATAGATGTACACCCCCGACGCCGCTTCCTTGTCGGTCTTCAGAACTTTCCCGTCCCAGTACGCCGTGAAGTTGCACCCCGTGCTCGGCGTCGCGCAGGTCAACTCGAGATTCTCGAGATCCTCTCCCGTGCCCTGCAGAATGGGTGTCGCGACGACTTGGGCCAGCACGTTATAAATCTTGAGCGACACTTTCGGACGGTGGCCGTTCGCAAACAGCTCGCCGTTCAGCGTGAACGGGATCGTGGTCGCCGGATTAAACGGGTTCGGATAATTCTGTTTCAACTCGACTTGCGGCGGGGCGGGAGGAGGCGAGCCCTGCCCCAAGACCCCGTCTACACCCGTAAATAGTCCAAGCCCCCCCCCGCCAGCAACACAGCCCAGACATACAGCTTCATCCCCGACTCCTCTGCGAACGTAAAGATGCGTTAGACCGCTCTCCTTGTTGGTACGTGCGCGTAGTGGCTTAATCCCACCGCTAACGTAGAAACCGCACTTCCACCCTGTCAAGAACGAAGTACCCGGGTATCTCCCTTACGGCTGGTAATTCCCCGCCGGTCGGCCCACTCGAGTAAGGGAATCAAATACTTGCGCGTGAGTCCGAGCCGGTCCCGAAATTGCGCCGGCGTCGCCGAGCCGAGCTCCCGCAAGGTATCCTCGACCGCGCGCCGAAACTCCTCCAACGCCTGCTTCAACGCATAGCGCTCCTGATCCACGCGCTCGACGGCGCCTTCGCGGGCGAGGTGCGCGAGCAGCGCGGGCACCGACGGATCTGCAAGCTCCCGCTGCAACTCTGATACCGTGGGGAGTTGCCACCGCGCGTCCGCGAGCCGTTGCGCGATGCGACCACCCGCGTCGCCCGCGCGGCTGCGCATTGCCGTCTGCCAGCCTGGTTTTCGCACGACTGCGCCGCCCTCGGCAAGCTCAAATGCCTGCTTTTTCACGCCAAAGTCAATGATCACATCGTGCACGGCGGGCGGCGCAGTCACGCCCGACCGCAATGCTTGCAGGGAGAACCCCGCATCGAGAGGGTGGGCCTCGTGATATTCCGCAACGACCGTGGCGAGTCGTTCGACTTCCATGGAAATCGCGCGCCGGGCCACGAGCAGGTCTCCGATGGTCAGCACGCCCTTCCCTGCTGCCTCTATTGTTTTTGCGACGTCGCCGGGAAGAATACCGAGTCGAACGGGTATTTCGCCCACGCGCACGCCGGCGAGCCCCGCCTCGTCGATGAACCGTCCCAGCCGTTCGGCGGCCGGCTGGTCGACTGATAGACCGCGCTCCGAAACGCGCGGTCGCTTTGGTGGGAACGGGTCGAGGACGACGCCGCCCCCGATCGTGGTGACCGGCGAGAAGCTGCGGATGACAAATCGATCACCGCCGCGTGCCACAATCGGCTTTTCGAGCAGCAGCCGCGCGAGGTCTGTTCGCCCAGGGGCGATCGCGGGGACTTGCGCCACGCGTCCCAACACCTCGGCGGTGCCGAGGTGGACACGAATGCGGGTACGCACCGCGATGGGCTTGCGGACCGCGGGGAGCACCTGGAGCGCTACATCGAGCGTCGCGGTGGGACTCCACCCCGATCCGGTGACGGCAACGTGCCCGCGCTCCAACTCCTCGCGCGCGACACCGACGAGCGCGAGTGCCGTCCGGCGGCCCGGCCGCGCGGTCTGCGTGTCGTGACCGTGTACTTCGATCGAGCGTATGCGCACGTCGCGCTGCAACGGCAAGACACGCACGTTCTCGCCCGCCCCGACGCTGCCGCTCCACGTCGACCCAGTGACTACGGTCCCGGCGCCGGGCAGCGCGAACACACGGTCGATCGGCAGGCGGAACAGATCGTATGCAGACCGCTCGGGCAAATCCTCGACGATCTCCACCAACGCCTTCTTCAGCTCCTCTAGGCCCTCCAGTCTGAGCGCGCTCACCGCGATTGGTGCGCGCCACCTGACCCGACTGCGCGACAGGCGCTCGGCGACCTCGCTCCGGACGAGCACAAGCCATTCGTCATCGACCAGATCTCGTTTGGTGAGCACGGGGATGCCGCGGCGGATTCCGAGGAGCTCGAGGATCGCCAGGTGCTCTTCCGTCTGCGGCATGATGCCTTCATCGGCGGCAATGACGAGCAGCGCGACATCGATACCGGTCGCGCCGGCGAGCATGTTCCTGACGAACCCTTCGTGTCCCGGAACGTCGACCACGCTCGCCTCGACGCCGCCGGGCAGATCGATCGGCGCGAAGCCAAGATCGATCGTGATTCCACGACGCTTCTCTTCTTCCCAGCGATCGGTATCGACGCCCGTGAGCGCCTTGACGAGAGCCGTCTTGCCGTGATCGATGTGCCCCGCGGTACCGATTACGAACCGACCCACGCGCCTCGCTCCCAGATGTCGATCGCCGTCGCTTTGGTCTCGCGCCCATTACCATTGCGCTGTGATGCCGGAGGCGCCGTTTCATCGAGATGATGGCGGATGAAACGCGCCACCAGTCGGCGATGGGCGGCGGCGTGCGCCCTGTCCAACATCGGAAGGGCAGCGTCGGGATCATTCAACGCGACCAGATCGCGGTATGCCTGCGCCGGCAGCCGGGTCGGCGGCCGGAGACCGCCGCAATTCGGACACAACGCCCCCCCCTCGGCGATCGAAAAGGCCACCGCTCCGGAAGTGGCCAGCTCGTTGCCATCGCGGACGCACGCGTCGAGGTGGGGCGCAAATCCCAGGACCCCAACGACCAGCCAGAGCCAGCGGACCGCCACGGCGTCGGCCTGGCCGACGGGCGCGCCGGACAGCGCATCGAGTCCTTGCAGGAACGCATCGTAGGCAGCGGGTAACGGCGCTGGTGGCGCCATTTTCAGGATCACTTCCGCCAGCGCGGTCGCCCCAGCGAACCGGCCGAGGTCGGCGGCGAGGCCGCGCCGCAGTTGGGTGACGTCAAACGCGGCGAGCGTCTGCAGCTCACGCGTCTCTTTGTGATAGAGCTGCGCGACCCCTTCGCTCAGTGTTTCGAGCGCGGCACCGAACGGACTTCGCGGCCGCAGCACCCCTTTGGCGATGGCGCTCTGCACACCGTAGTCGCGGGTCGCCAGGCGGACGATCTTCGATGTCTCGCTGTAGCGGTACGTGCGGAGAACGATCGCGGGTGTGGAGACCAGACTCACACCGGAAATATACGGCGGCGAGAAAGGCGGCGACGACGTCAGCCTGGATAGAGAACAGAGGCGATGATTTCCACTCCGTCCACAATCCGAGGTCCCGAGCGGCTGAAGTACGCCGCTGCGTCCAGGCAGTGGATGCGGCCACCGAGTGTTCGCAGCTCCGATTCGTAGCGTTCAGCCTCTCGCTGGGTGTTTTCGAGACCGAAGCCGCACGGCATGATCAGCACGACATCAGCTTTCAGCGCGCGGAGGTCCGACCACTCCACGGGATACGAGGGCCGGCGTGCTGTTCCGGCCACCAACTCGCCACCCGCGGCCTCGATCAGCTCGGGCACCCAGTGGCCGGGCACGTAGGGCGGGTCGAGCCATTCGAGCGCGAGGACTCGCGGTCGCTCGCACCCGTCGACCCTCGCGCGCACATCGGCAATGCGCGCCTCCATGCTCGCGATGAGAGCCTCGGCTTGTTCCGCCGCGCCCGTTGCGCAGCCCACGTCACGAATACTCGAGAAGATCGCCGCGACGTCGTGTGCATCCAGCGTCAGCACCCTCGCGCCCAGACTTGCATCGATCACCTGACTCTTCGGCACTGCGCAAACATCGCAGATGCCTTGCGTCAGGATCAGATCCGGGTTGAGGGCTCGAATTGCCGCCACATCGATTTCATACACGCTGCCGTAGTCCCGGAACGCGGCACGCACCGCCGCGTCTATCTGTCCGCTGCTGAGGCCATCGAGATCCGTACGGGGCCGTGACAGCCTGGGCCGGTCGACAATGCTGTCAGGATAGTCGCAGCTGTGGGAGATGCCGACGAGTCGCTCTTCGAGACCGAGCGCACACACGATCTCTGTCGCGCTCGGCAGCAGCGAGACAATTCGCGCTCCCTCCGCCGCCGCTTCATCGCGCCGACGGATCAGCACTCGGCCGCTTCGCCAGCGATGCCCGCGCGATGTGCGCGGCGGTCGAACGCCGTGCATGCGGCGATGTCGAGCAGGATTAGTCGCGGTGCCCTCACCCATGCCGGCGGCGAATACCCGCGCGCGGAGACGGCTGGGAGCAGAAAGTACGAGCGATAGCGGGTGTTGCTCCACGTATCGAGTGTCGGCGAGTGATGTGTCGGCCGCCCCCACGCCGCGTATGCCACGTGCCGCACCGAGTCCGCTGGAAGTGGAAGCGAATCGCGCAGGAAGTACACAACCATTGCGACGACTTTCCGGTCCACGGCCGCCACCATCGCACGCTCGGCACTGTCGAGTGCTGCCCAACACATCGTTCCCACGCCGAGTGCGCGGCGGATCGCCGTACTGTCACGC
>DASZNX010000383.1:0-2532 GCA_035551075.1 Gemmatimonadales bacterium
TGGCGCAGCTCGGGCAACCCGCCCCCCCCCCCTCTCGCCCGTCGGCGTGTCGGGCGACCATTTCCCGCTGCTCGTCCATGACCAATGCTGCTGCCACGGCCATCGCTCGCTCCAGGCCAGGGCGCGCTGGCGTCGAGAGCACGCGCGCGCCGGCCCGCTCGAGATAGGTGATGTCGAGCTCGCCCCGCAGAAATTCGGGATCGTCCATCACGCGCAGGTGAAACGGTTGGCTCGTCGGCAGGCCCACGATGATCAGCTCGCCCAGCGCGCGCCGCATGCGTTGGATGGCGGTTTCGCGCGTTTCCCCCCAGGCGATGAGCTTCGCGAGTAAGGGGTCGTAGAACAGCGTCACATCGCTCCCGGCCTCCACGCCGGCATCCCACCGAATCCCCGGCCCGCTCGGCACTCGCAAGTACTGCAAGACGCCGGTCGCCGGCAGAAAATCGTTGAATGGATCCTCGGCGGTGATGCGGCATTCGATGGCGTGCCCGCGGGGGTGCAGCGGCGTGCCACCGACGTGAACGCGCATCGGTTGCCCGTTCGCAATGCGCAGCTGCTCGCGCACGAGGTCGACGCCGTACACGAGCTCGGTGACAGGATGCTCTACTTGAATGCGCGTGTTCATCTCGAGAAAGAAGAACTCGCCCGAAGGCGCGAGCAGAAATTCGATCGTTCCCGCGCTGATGTAGCCGACCGCTCCCGCGGCAGCGGTCGCGGCTTCCGACAACCGGCGGCGCAGCGCGGGCGTCACCGCGACCGAGGGCGCCTCCTCGATGAGTTTCTGGTGACGCCGCTGGATGCTGCATTCGCGTTCTCCGAGCGCCACCACTCTGCCGTGTCGATCCGCGAGTATCTGAATCTCGATATGCCGCGGCCGGTCGAGGTACTTCTCGAGGTAGAGGCTGCCGTCCCCGAACGCCTTGAGCGCCTCGCGCCGCGCCGCCTGAAACGCATCCTCGACCTCACTGTCGGAGCGGACCAACCGCATGCCTTTCCCGCCGCCGCCCGCCGCCGCCTTGAGCAGGACGGGGTAGCCGATCCGCTTCGCCTCGCGCCGGGCGTCCACCGGATCGCGCAGGGGCGCCGCCGCACCCGGGACGATCGGCACGCCGGCCGCTTGCATGCGCCGTCGCGCTTCGGGTTTGTCCCCCATCGCGCGAATCGCCGCGGCGGGTGGACCGATGAAGATGAGCCCGGCTTTTTCGCAGGCCTCGGCGAAGGCGGCCCGTTCAGAGAGGAATCCGTAGCCCGGATGGACTGCCTGGGAGCCGCTCTCCCGTGCGGCGGCGATCAGCTTGTCGATGGCGAGATACGATTCTGCGGCGGGCGCCGGGCCCAGGAGCACGGCGGCGTCGGCTTGGCGGACGTGGGGCGCCAGACGGTCCGGCTCCGAATAGACGGCCACCGCGTCGAGACCTTCTTCGTGGCACGCGCGGATGACGCGCAGCGCGATTTCGCCGCGGTTGGCAACGAGCACCCTACGAATGGACGTCACGTTCCCGTCCTAGCGGCATCCAACCTCTTCACCCAGCTGAAACGTCTCGAATGCTTTACAGAGGCCGCCGACATTGCTGACGGCTCGCTTATAGAGCGCCGCGACCGGCTCGGTCCACGTCTCATGCTCGTCCACCGCGAGGCGCAGCGCGGCGAAGACGAAATCCTGGGGCGACACGCGGTCTCCCTTTTCCTCCCGCCCCGACACCCAGACCAGTGGGCGCTTATTCCACTTCACCTCCGGTCGCTGTTCGGGCGGCCGTTCGAATCCCATGCTGGCGCAGATGGCGTGTTTCTCGCCCAGCGCGCGCAGGGACGGATCGCGGGTCTTCAGCTCGCGCAGCACGCGATTGCGCAACACGGAATCGCTCTTCCAGCGGTCGAGCGGCAGTACGATGAGATCGGGACGAAGGCCGCGCGCAAAGCGCAGATACCAGGCCGCCTGCGTATCCATCTCCCCGGCCGTGAACAGAATGCCTTGATGCGGGCAAGCACGGAGCAGGTTTTCACCCAACTCCTCGAGGACGGGCGGAAGCCGCAGGTTTTCCGGCAGGCCATGCCAGGCGAGTGTGGCGGCAGCCGTGCCACCCGATTCCCAATCGACGTATGCCCGCTCGCCGAATGCATACACGCGATACACACGCGCCGAGTCTGCCGTGCGCGTCCCGGTGCTGAGGCGGGCGGAGCGATCGAACGCGAGTTGTGCCGTATCGAGGATCGCGTGCGCGACGACCGTATCCAGGGCGACCGGTTTCTTGTGCGCATGGTAATTGGCGCTGACGGTCAGGTAATAACGGCCGACATCGAGCCATGCGGATCCATCGGTTGAATCGGCCGCGACACGGGCCCACACGCTCGCGCGCAGCGTATCCTGACTTGCGCTGGACCCCGGCGCCGCTTCCGGCGCGGGCGGCGCTGGGGGGGTCGGGGGCGTTGCGGGCGATGGGGGGTTTTGCGCCAGCAGTAGCCCGAGCGCCGCGCTATAAAGGAATGTTGCCATGCTTTTTGGGAGGATTGCGGCCTCGTTTCGTCTCGAGC